>CAIXUE010000231.1 GCA_903922545.1 uncultured Alphaproteobacteria bacterium
CCAGGATCATGTAGGAATGGGTGCTGAAGCTGTGGCGATAGGCTTCCACTTTGGCGAGCGGCAGATGCAGCACGCCGATCAGCCAGAGACCCGCCGTTTCCCAGAACAGATGGCCGATGGCATAACCCAGCATGCCGCCCGTCACCGACCAGAACGCCGTCCAGGCGCCCAGTTTGAACGCGTTGCGCCGGTCGGCCACCATCATGGGCAGCAGCATCACATCGGGCGGGATGGGGAAAAATGACGCTTCGGCAAAGGCGAAGCAGGCCAGCGCCGCCCAGGCATGGGGGCCCGCCGCATTTTTCAGCATCCAGGCATAGAGTTTGCGAAGGCCCCGCGGCTGGGCGATGTCCGGCATGGGCTCTTCCAAAAAAGACAGGCTTTCTCTAGCGTGCGCCGAACGCGATGGCAAAGAAGACAAAGACCTCCGGCGGAAAAAAATCGGTGAAGCGCAAGCGCGCCAAGCCCCGCGCGCCCATTGCCAAAAAGCCGGCGCGCAAGAAGGCAAAAGCCGCCCCACTGCCGCATCCACGCAAACGGGTGCGGGCACGGCGGCACCTTTCGGCGGCGCCCGTGAAGCTGGGCGCCAGCCCTTATGATACCGGCCTGCCGCGCAATCCGGCCAATTACCAGGCCCTGACGCCGCTGAGCCATCTGGCGCGGGCCGCGCTGGTTTATCCCGAAACCACCGCGATCATTCACGGCAAAGCGCGCACGAGTTACGCGGAATTTTATCGCCGCTGCCGCAAACTGGCCTCGGCGCTGGCGCAGCGTGGCATCAAGAAAAACGACACGGTTGCCGCCATGCTGGCCAATACGCCGGCCATGCTGGAGGCCCATCATGGCGTGCCCATGGCGGGCGCGGTGCTGAACGCCATCAACACGCGGCTGGATGCGCCGTCCATCGCTTATATGCTGGAGCATGGCGCGGCGAAAATATTGCTCACCGACCGGGAATTCTCCGCCACCGTGAAAGAAGCGCTGGCGCTTTTGAAAACGCCGCCCGTGGTGATTGATTATGACGATCTGGAATTTCCCCAAAGCGGGGAAAGGCTGGGCAAAGATTACGAAGCCTTTGTGCAGACGGGCGATGCGGACTTTGCCTGGGCGATGCCGAATGACGAATGGGATGCGATCTCGCTCAATTACACCTCAGGCACCACGGGCAACCCCAAGGGCGTGGTCTGTCATCATCGTGGCGCGTCGCTGATGGGTTACAGCAATGTTCTGGCGGGCAACATTCCACGCCATGCCGTGCTGCTGTGGACGCTGCCCATGTTCCATTGCAATGGCTGGTGTTTTCCCTGGACCCTGTCGGTGGTGGCGGGCACCCATGTCTGCCTGCGCTGGGTGCGGCCGGGCGCGATTTACGAAGCGCTGGCCGAGCATGGTGTCACCCATCTGTGCGGTGCGCCCATCGTTATGTCTGCGTTGCTGAATGCCAGCGACGAAGAGCGCAAAGCATTTCCCCAGCGCGTTACTTTCATGGTGGCGGCGGCGCCGCCACCCGAAGCGGTGCTGGCGGCGATGGACGCTGCCGGTTTTGAAGTGGTGCATGTTTATGGGTTGACGGAAGTTTATGGCCCCGCCGTGGTCAATGACTGGCATGACGAGTGGAATACCCTCGATTCCGCCGGACGCGCCGCCAAAAAGGCGCGGCAGGGCGTGCCCTATCATGCGCTGGAGGGGCTGGCGGTGTTGGACCCCGAAACCATGGAACCGATGCCGGCGGGCGCGCTGGGCGAAGTGTTTTTCCGCGGCAATGTGGTGATGAAGGGTTACCTGAAAAACGAGGCGGCGACGCGCCAGGCGTTTGCGGGCGGCTGGTTTCATTCCGGCGATCTGGGCGTGATGGACGCGGATGGCTATGTCGCGCTGAAGGACCGCAGCAAGGACATCATCATTTCCGGCGGCGAGAATATTTCCTCCATCGAAGTGGAGAATGTGCTGAACAAGCATCCCGCCGTGATGTTTGTGGCGGTGGTGGCCAAGCCGGATGAGAAATGGGGCGAGAGCCCTTGCGCCTTTGTTGAAAAAAGGCGCGGCCATGATCATGTCACCGAAGAAGACCTGATCGCCTTCGCCAAGGAAAACATGGCCAAGTTCAAGGCGCCCAAACATGTGGTGTTTGTGGAGCTGCCCAAGACATCGACGGGCAAAGTGCAGAAGTTTCGCCTGAGAGAAATGGCGAAAGAGTTGTAGCAAACGCAGCCGCTCGCTTTGGCTCGCGGCGTTCGCCTCCTTTCGCATGTCCACTGGACATGCTCACGCGAAAAGCGCGCCGGAGGCTCACGGAATGACAAAAAGCGGGCGAGCTCTTTCAACCACCAACGTGCCTGGCCCACCTGGATGGCCGGCACTCCGGCCGGCCATGACAGTGTGGGTGTGACTAGACGCTCAGTGGAGAGCGCGGAGCCGCTCCAGTTCGTCTTTTATTCGGAGTTTTTGTTTTTTGAGGGCCGCGACCCGGGTTTCATCCCAATCGGGGTGGGTCAGTTCAGCGGCGATAATTTCTTCGAGTTTACGGTGTTGATCAGCCAGATGATTGGCTTGTCCTTCTGATGCCATGCTTTCACCTCATCGGTTGGGCCCAAAAATTAAAGCACCATCGGAAGGGTCTGTCACCCCCCAAATTACCGGAACCTTTCGCTTAGCGCGCAAGCGCGGTATGGAACGCCATGTCCAGGACAGAACAAGGAAAACAGGCCGTTAAGGCGGATCGGCTGGTGGTCGGAATATCCGGCGCATCCGGCGTTGCCTATGGCATCAGGCTGCTGGAAGCGCTGAAAGATCTGGGTGTCGAGTCGCATCTGGTGATGACCAAGCCCGCCGAAATGACCATCGGTTATGAAACCAAACTCACGCCCAAGCAGGTGGCGGCCAAGGCCGATCACCGTTATGCGGTTGGCGATATCGGCGCGCCGATTTCCAGCGGCAGTTTTAGAACCAAAGGTATGATCGTGGCGCCCTGTTCGGTGCGCAGCATGAGCGAAATCGCCACCGGGGTGACGACATCGCTTCTGACCCGCGCCGCCGATGTGTGCCTGAAGGAAAAGCGACCTTTGATCTTGATGGTGCGGGAGACGCCGCTGCATCTGGGACATTTGCGTAGCCTGGCGGCGCTGGCGGAAATGGGCGCGATCATTCTTCCGCCGGTGCCGGCTTTTTATGCGGAGCCCAAGACGCTGAGCGATCTGGTGGACCAGATGGTGGGCAAGGCGCTTGATATACTGGGCTATAGCTGGCCCACAATGAAGCATTGGGGCGAAGAGTTGAGCAACGGCAAGCGTGGCAAGAAAAAATGAGTGAAGTGACCAAGCCTGATGAAGTTGCGTTGCGCGCCCGGCTTGCCACCCTGGTGCAGGAGCATCGCGACCTGGATGCCGCCATCGACGCCATGGAAAAAGCCAGCGGGGAGCAGTTGGCGCTATCGCGGCTGAAGAAGCGCAAGCTGTATCTGAAAGACGAAATCGCGGAGATCAACACCGCCCTGCTGCCGGATATTATCGCGTGACAAAGACGCTGACCAAAGCCCTGGCAAAAAAGGAAAGCGCTGAAAAACTGCCGCACAAGCTGCCGGCGGATTTGCGCGACGCCATTCAGGGTGACGCCATCGCCAAGGACGTCTGGGCGGATATCTCGCCCCTGGCGCGCAATGAATGGATCTGCTGGGTTACGTCGGCCAAGAAAGAAGAAACGCGGGCCAAGCGCATTGTTGTGGGGCTGGACAAGATGCGCAGCGGCATGCGCCGGCCCTGTTGCTGGCCTGGCTGTCCGCATCGTTGACGGCAACCACATCTACTGGTCATGACAGGCTGGAATGCTGTTACCGGATATTATATCACCCGCATAATCCGAGGAGCCCGGCGTGCCCTTAAACGTGTTCATCATCATCCTGTTTGCAGCCGCGTTGCACGCCAGCTGGAACGCCCTGGTCAAGCTGGAAGGCGACAAAACCACGACCACCATGCTGGTCACCGCCAGCGCGGCACTGATCGCGGCGCTGGTTCTGCCTTTCGTGCCACAACCGGCCCGGCCAAGCTGGATATTTATTGCCGCCTCAGCGCTGATTCACATTCCCTATTTCCTGCTGGTGGCGCGGGCCTATCACGCCGGTGACATGGGCCAAACCTATCCTTTGATGCGCGGCATCGCGCCTTTGATCGTGGCTTTTGCCAGCAGCCAGTTCTTGGGTGAGCCGATCAGCCAAGGCGGCGCGGTGGGCATTTCCCTGATCTGCCTTGGTGTACTGGGCATGAGTCTGGGCAGCCGCAGGGAGCAGGCCCGCGGCATAGCCTATGCCGTGGCGAACGCTCTGGTGATCGCGTCCTACACGCTGGTTGACGGTTTGGGAGCGCGCAAATCGGGAGCGCCCGCGTCCTATACATTGTGGG
This sequence comes from uncultured Alphaproteobacteria bacterium, assembly GCA_903922545.1. The sequence continues at coordinate 4,395 of CAIXUE010000231.1, forward strand.
TGTTTCTGTTCACCGGCTTGCCGCTGGCGTTGTGGTTGCTGGCCAGAGGGCGCAGCACATTGGCGCGATACGGCCAGGCGACGTTGTGGCGGCCGCTGGTGGGCGGGGCGGCAACACTTCTTTCCTATTCACTGGTGCTGTGGGCCATGACCGTGGCTTCCATTCCGGTGGTGGCGGCGCTGCGTGAAACTGCCATCCTGTTCGGCGCGGGTATTTCGATCCTCGTGCTGAAGGAAAATGCGCGCCCTATCCGCATGGCCGCCGCATGCGTGATTGCGACGGGAGCAGCGGTCATACGGCTTTAAGGATTACGCCAGCCAGGCTGGCGCCAGCTAAACGGGCGCCCGCTAAACGGTGCCCACTAAACCGGTGTAAGTGCGCTGAGGCGTGTTTCGATAGCCGCAAGCGCATCGGCGCCTTTGCCGGCATCGGGGCCGCCGGCCTGGGCCATGTCGGGACGGCCGCCGCCGCCTTTGCCGCCCAGGGCTTCCGCCGCCACCCGCACCAGATCCACCGCGCTGATGCGCGATGTGAGATCGTCGGTCACACCCACCACGACCGAGGCCTTGCCTTCGGCGGTGGCGACAAAGGCCACCACGCCGGAGCCGATCTGGGATTTGGCACCATCAGCCAGGCTTTTGAGGTCTTTGGCGCCGACGCCATCGACCAGGCGCAGCACGGTCTTGATACCGGCGATGGTTTTGCCGCCGTCATCGGCACCGGATTTGGCGGGGCCGGCCAGGGCCAGCGCCTTTTTGGCTTCGGCCAATTCGCGTTCCAGCCGGCGGCGTTCGTCGGAGAGCAGCGCGACGCGGGCGGACAATTCGCCGATCGGCGTTTTGATGCTGGCGGCGGCCTCGCGGGCGATTTCCGCCTGGCCGGAGAGATAGCGGCGGGCATGTTCTGAGGTCAGCGCCTCGATGCGGCGGACGCCCGCGGCCACGGCGCTTTCGGAAAGTATTGTGAAGAGGCCGATATCGCCCAGGCGATGGACATGGGTGCCGCCGCAAAGTTCGACGGAATAGGAGCCGGAGCGTTTGTTGCCTTGGAGGTATTCTTCCAGGTCTTCGCCCATGGTGAGGACGCGCACTTCATCGCCGTATTTTTCGCCGAACAGGGCTTCGGCCCCGGCGGAGACGGCTTGATCCGTGGGCATCAGGCGGGTGGAGGTGTCGGAATTCTGGCGGATGACCTGATTGACCTGGGCTTCAATGCGCTCCAACTCATCGGCGGTGACGGGCTTGGGATGCGAGAAGTCAAAGCGCAGGCGCTCAGCTTCGACCAGAGAGCCTTTCTGGCTGACATGTGACCCAAGAATGCGCTTGAGCGCGGCATGGAGCAGATGGGTGGCCGAATGGTTGGCGCGGGTGGCGCGGCGGCGTTCGTGATCGACTTTCAGATCGACCGCATCGCCGATGGCGAATTTGCCCTTGATCACCTTGACGACATGAACGTGGAGGGCGCCCAGCATTTTATGCGTGTCGGTGACTTCGCCCTGCGCCTTGGGTGAGGTCATGGCGCCGCGATCGCCGGCCTGGCCGCCGGATTCCGCGTAGAACGGCGTCTGGTTGGTGAGGATTTCCACCGTGTCGCCGGGATTGGCCTGCGTTACCCGCACGCCGTCCTTGAGCATGGCGCGGATTTCGCCTTCGGCTTCCTCGCTGTCATAGCCCAGAAATTCCGTGCGGCCGGTTTCATCCAGCACCGCGAACCATTGTGCCTCGCTGGCGGCTTCGCCTGAGCCGGCCCAGCTGGCGCGGGCTTCGGCGCGCTGTTTTTCCATGGCCACGGTAAAGCCATCCTGATCGACCGCGATGTCGCGGGCGCGCAAGGATTCCTGGGTCAGGTCGAGCGGAAAGCCATACGTGTCGTAAAGCTTGAAGGCGACATCGCCGGTGAGGCGGTCGCCGGGTTTCATGCCCAAAGTGGCTTCGTCCAGAAGCTTGAGGCCGCGCGCCAGGGTTTCGCGGAAGCGGATTTCTTCCAGCTCCAGGGTTTCCTCGATCAGGCTTTCGGCGCGCTTCAGTTCGGGATAAGCGGCGCCCATTTCGGCGACCAGCGTCGGCACCAGCCGGTGCATCAAAGGATCCTTGGTGCCCAGCAGATGGGCGTGGCGCATGCCCCGGCGCATGATGCGGCGAAGGACATAGCCGCGCCCTTCATTGGAAGGCAGCACGCCATCGGCGATCAGGAAGGACGTGGAGCGCAGATGATCGGCGATGACGCGGTGGCTGAACACCGCTTCGCCCTCACTGCGGACACCGGACGCTTCGATGGAAGCGGCGATGATGTGGCGGAACAGGTCCACATCGTAATTGTTGGTGACGCCCTGCATGATGGCGGCGATGCGTTCCAGTCCCATGCCGGTGTCAATCGAAGGGCGCGGCAGGTCGAGGCGGGTGTTGGCGTCCACCTGTTCGAACTGCATGAAGACCAGGTTCCAGAATTCCAGATAGCGGTCGCCATCTTCATCGGGACTGCCGGGCGGGCCGCCCTGAACCTTGTCGCCCTGGTCGTAGAAAATTTCGGAGCAATAGCCGCAAGGCCCCACCGGGCCCATCGCCCAGAGATTGCTTTCATGGCCGATGATCTTGCTGTCGGGCAGGCCGGCGATCTTTTTCCACAGGGCGCGGGCTTCGTCATCGGTGTTGTAAACGGTGACCAGAAGCTTTTCCTTGGGCAGGCCGACATCTTTGATGATGAAGTCCCAGGCCAGCTTGATGGCCTCTTCCTTGAAGTAATCGCCGAAGGAAAAATTGCCCAGCATTTCAAAGAACGTGTGGTGGCGGGCGGTGTAACCGACATTGTCGAGGTCGTTATGCTTGCCGCCGGCGCGGACGCATTTCTGCACCGAGGTGGCGCGGGAATAGGGGCGTTTTTCGGCGCCGGTGAAGACATTCTTGAACTGCACCATGCCGGCATTGGTGAAAAGCAAAGTGGGGTCGTTGCGCGGCACCAGCGGCGAGGACGGCACAATGGTGTGGCCGTTGCGGGCGAAGAAATCCAGGAAACCGGCGCGCAGGTCGGAGAGGCTTTTCATAAGGGGTTTGTAGCGGGGGCTGGAAAGCTTGTCATCCCGCCAAAAAGGCGCGTCTGGGGCATGAAAAAAGCGGATGCCCACACACCCCTCACCCGGCGCGGCTGACGCCGCGCCACCCTCTCCCACAAGGGGAGAGGAAAAAAGCAAAAGGCGCTTCCCGTGGGGAGCGCCCACGGGCGTTAGCCGAAGGCGGACCGCCCAATCAAAAAAACAAAGGGCGCTCCCGTGAGGGAGCGCCCTTTGCCGAGGAGCCAATCCGGATGGCGTCCGGGGATGGCGTTTTGGTACAGCCCTTAGTCTTCTTCGGGCTCGGCGGCTTCGGCCGCGTTCAGGACCAGGTTCTGGCCGATCTGGCCGGCATTGGAGCGAATGGCCGCTTCGATGGTGTTCGCCATGTCGGGGTTGGCTGCCAGAAAGGATTTGGCGGCTTCGCGGCCCTGACCGATGCGGGTGCCATCATAGGAGAACCAGGAGCCGGATTTTTCGACAATGCCGGCCTTGACGCCCAGATCGATCAACTCACCGGTTTTGGAAACGCCCACGCCATACATGATGTCGAATTCCACCTGCTTGAAAGGCGGGGCGACCTTGTTCTTGACCACTTTGACGCGGGTCTGGTTGCCGACCACTTCATCCTTGTCCTTGATGGCGCCGATGCGGCGGATATCAAGACGCACGGAAGAATAGAATTTCAGGGCATTGCCGCCGGTGGTAGTTTCCGGATTGCCGAACATGACGCCGATTTTCATGCGGATCTGATTGATGAAAATCACGATGGTGTTGGATTTGGAAATGCTCGCGGTGAGCTTGCGCAACGCCTGGCTCATCAGGCGGGCCTGAAGGCCGGGCAGGCTGTCACCCATTTCGCCTTCCAGTTCGGCCTTGGGCGTCAGCGCGGCAACGGAGTCGATCACGATAATGTCCACCCCGCCGGAGCGCACCAGCGTGTCGGTGATTTCGAGCGCCTGTTCGCCGGTGTCGGGTTGGGAGATCAGCATTTCGTCGATATCGACGCCCAGCTTCTTGGCATAGACGGGATCCAGCGCATGTTCGGCGTCGATATAGGCGGCAATACCGCCTTTCTTTTGCGCTTCGGCCACGACGTGAAGCGCCAGGGTGGTTTTGCCGGACGATTCCGGGCCGTAAATTTCGATCACCCGGCCGCGCGGCAAGCCGCCGATACCCAGCGCGATATCAAGGCCCAGGGAGCCGGTGGAGACGGCATCGGTGGCCAGGCCCAGATCGCGGCTGCCCAGTTTCATCACCGAGCCCTTGCCGAAGGCGCGGTCGATCTGGCTCAGCGCCGCTTCGAGAGCGCGCTTGCGATCGCTATTGTCCGCCGAACTGTTGCCCACCACTTTCAAAGCCGCCTGTGCCATGGATTTCCTCCGTTATTTCACAGCGCCCGCTGATCCCCAAGCGAATCCCGGCGGCGCTGCAAGCCTTAAAAGTACATGTTTTGTTCTCATTGGCAAGATACTGCCTAATGTGTTGAAAATGATGAAAAATACCATAGTTTGTTCTTTTATCGTTCCCGAGAACATAAGCAGGCTCCGGAACAGGATTTCAAGGCTGGGTCCAGTCCATCTGGATCATGACAAACAATTGAGACAACCCCCGGCCATGATCGCGACAGGCGACAGGAACATGCCGCCACAATCATGGGTTGGGGGATCCAAATGAAAATTCAGATTATCGCGGCTGTGGCCGCGCTTGGTATGTCTTTGTCTGCTTGCGCCACTATCGTGGATGGTTCGACGCAATCGGTTTCTGTTTCGACGTCGCCGGTTCAGGGCGCAGCCTGCACCCTGACGAACAGCGAAGGCACCTGGATGCTGACCACACCGGGCAGCGTTCAGGTTCACAAAACCAAAAACGATCTGACGGTGACCTGCACCAAGAACGGGTTCCAGTCCGGCAGCCAGGTCGCGGTGGCCAAGTTTGGCGGCGCCACGTTCGGCAACATCGTGCTGGGCGGCGGCGTTGGCACGATTGTCGATGCGGCCAGCGGCGCCAATTATTATTATGATAGCCCGCTTACCATTCCGCTGGGTGAGCCCAATGGCGCGGCGCCCGCGCCTGCGGCCCAGACCAAGCCGGACGTCTGAAACAAACCATTCTCTGGTGTTCTTGAAAGGCCCGCGGCTCGATGGAACCGCGGGCCTTGCTGTTTTGGGCCGATTGCCGGGCAGAGGTCAGCGATTGCTGACAAATTGTCGCGACAGATGAGGCGGAGTATAAGGAGGGGCTAAATCTTGGAGGTGACGCCATGAACACCCGGATTTTTTCAGCCAGTTTGATCTGGGCGGCATTGCTGTGTCCGGCGCCGCTGATGGCGCAAGCCGCGCGGCCCGGCACAGAGGATGCCCTGCGCTGCCTTTTGCGCCGGGGGCCGGATGATTGCCGCAGCATGTTTGTGGGCCCGGCCTGGGCGACGGCGCGCGGCTGGGTGTTCGACAACCCCAACCGCGACTTCAAGCGCGGCGATCTGCTGTCGAGCAGCTATTTCGGAGCGGCGGCGCAGAGCAATGTCTATGACGCGCGCGTTCTGATCCGCAGCACATCAAGCGACATGGATATTTTCGACGTGAAATTCGCCCATATCGAATACAGCATTTACATCTCGCCGGCCGCTGCGGACGGCAAAATTCACGATGTGGCGATCAAGCTTTATGCGCCGCATGACATGGATCAGCTGGCGGTGCGCTGAAGGCCGGGGGCCCTGACGTGGGGCTTTAACGGCCTTCGACCATGGGGCTAGCGACCCTTGGCGATGCGGATCTTGGGCGTGGCGGGGGCGGCCGGCTCTTTGGACGGCGAGCCCTTGAATATCTTGGTCAGGACAACCCGCTTCTGGATGGCGGCGTTCGACATGTCGTCAGGCACTTTGGGCATGGGCGGCTTTCCAAAATGGCGTTTGCGGCCGGCACCATAGGGCCTTCCCCGCCCCATGCAAGGCCCGGCTATTTGGGCGCGGAAGGCCCGAAAAGCCCCACACATTGCTGGTAACTGCGCAGGGCGACCCGGCCTTGGGTGGCCTGATCAAAGCCCTGGGTGGTGGCGTCCTGCCGGGCCACGGCCAGGCAGAACGGGTCGGGGGCCGGCGCGGCCGGGGCAGATTGGGGGGCGGAGGCAGTGGCCGGGGTATTGGCCTCGGGCCGGGGGGAATTGCCGAAGCTGGTCAGGTGCTGCCAATCGACCGGGCCGCAGGCGGCCAGGAGGGGGACAAGCAGGGCAAGAGCAGACACGCGCATGGGCAACACCTTTGGGGTGCAGCGATCTTAGGAGGTCTGGCGCGATTGGGTGAGTATTTTTTTGTTAGTGCCGCGACGCCGGCTGGGACGAAATCACGTCCTTGACCTTGGCGGCGAGCTGCTTGAGGCCGAAGGGCTTGGGCAGGAAGTGAATGTCTTCCGAATTCTGGTCGTTGCGGCGGAAAGCTTCTTCGGCATAGCCGGACATGAAGATCACCGCCAGATCCGGTTTCAGTTCCTTGACATGGCGCACCAGGGTGGGGCCGTCCATGTTTGGCATCACCACATCGGTGATGAGAAGATGAAGTTCGTGTTCGCCCGACTTGACGATTTCCAGCGCTTCTTCGCCGCCCGAAGCTTCCAGCACATTATAGCCGCGCATGCGCAGCGCGCGCGCCGCGAAGCTGCGCACCGCTTCTTCGTCTTCGACCAGAAGGATTGTGTCTTGCCCCGTGACGTCGCGCGGGCTGACGGGCGCGAGCACTTCGGCCGGGGCGCTGGTGTCGAGTTTCTGGCGCGGCAGGAAAATCTTGAACATGGTGCCGCGGCCCAGTTCGGACTCCACCGTGATGAAGCCGCCCGATTGCTTGACGATGCCGTACACCGTGGCGAGGCCAAGGCCGGTGCCCTGCCCCACCGGCTTGGTGGTGAAGAAGGGATCGAAAATCTTGCTTTGAATTTCCTTCGACATGCCGGTGCCGGTGTCGGTGACTTCGATGGCGACATAATCGCCGGCAGGCATGATGGCGGTGCCAAGCGCGCTGGCGCTGGAAACCGATTCATTGCTGGTCTTGATGGTGACGGTGCCGCCCGACGGCATGGCGTCACGCGCATTGACCACCAGATTGATGATGGCATTGCCTAGCTGCGCCTCATCGGCATGGACGGCCCAGAGATCGGAATCCTTCTCGACATTGAGCGTGATGCCTTCGCCGACCAGACGGCGCAGCATTTGCGCCAGTTCGCCGATCACATCGCCAAGCGCCAGGGTCTTTGGCTGCATGGTCTGTTTGCGGCTGAAGGCCAGAAGCTGGC
>CAIXUE010000232.1 GCA_903922545.1 uncultured Alphaproteobacteria bacterium
CGCGGTGTTCAATCTGCTCGACACGCCGGGCCATGAGGATTTCTCCGAAGACACCTATCGCACCCTCACCGCCGTCGACAGCGCGGTGATGGTGATCGACGCCGCCAAGGGCATCGAAGCCCAGACCCGAAAATTGTTTGAGGTTTGCCGCCTGCGCGACATTCCCATCATGACTTTCGTCAACAAGATGGACCGCGAAGCGCGCGACCCCTTCGAACTGGTGGATGAACTCTCCGACCAGCTGCAGATCGAAACCGCGCCCATGGTCTGGCCTTCGGGCATGGGCCAGAATTTCAAGGGCGTGCAGGAACTGGCCAGCGGCAAATTCATCGCTTTCGACGGCGCCGCGCCCGACGCTGATCTGAAACTCAAGCTGGAAGAAGACGTGATGCTGGCCAAGGAAGGCCTGCCTGTCTTCGATCTGGCCACCTATCGCGAAGGCCATCTCTCGCCGGTCTATTTCGGCTCGGCGCTGAAGAATTTCGGCGTCTCCGAGCTTCTCTCCGCGCTGGCGGCCTATGCCCCGCCGCCGCGCGAGCAGCCGGCGTTGGGCCGCGAAGTGCGCCCGTCAGACAATGAAGTCACCGGCTTTGTCTTCAAGGTCCAGGCCAATATGGATCCCAATCACCGCGACCGCGTGGCGTTTCTGCGCCTGGCTTCGGGCGAATTTCGCCGCAACATGAAGCTGAAACAGTCCGGCACCGGCAAAAGCATCGGGGTGCATAACCCCATCCTGTTTTTCGCCTCCGAACGCGAGACGGTGGATCAGGCTTGGCCCGGCGACATTATCGGCATTCCCAATCACGGCACCCTGCGGGTGGGCGACACGCTGTCGGAATCCGGCGGCGTCATCTTCACCGGCATTCCCAATTTCGCGCCGGAAATATTGCGCCGGGTGCGCCTCTCCGATCCCATGAAGCAAAAGCATCTCGCCCGCGCCTTGGAAAGCCTGGCCGAGGAAGGCGTCACCCAATTGTTCAAGCCGGCCATCGGCTCACAATGGATCGTGGGCGTGGTGGGCGCGTTGCAGCTGGATGTTCTCAAATCCCGGCTGGTGGCCGAATATGGCCTGGAAGCCGAACTGGAAGCCGCGCCGTTCGACAGCGCCCGCTGGCTATCGGGCACTGAGGCGGATATCGAAAAATTCGCCGCCGGCAATCGCGGCGGCATGGCGGCCGACCGTGACGGCGCGCCGGTGTTCCTGGCCAAAAGCGGCTGGGAGCTGGGTTATGTGGCGGAAAAAAATCCCAATGTGAAACTGCTCAAGACGCGCGAGCGTCATGAGGTGCAAGCCTAGGCGGCTTGCGCGGTCCAGCGGCGCAGTTCGCGCGAGGCTTCCACGGCCGACAAGGCTTCAAACGCATCCAGCCGGCGATAGAGCACGCTGACATCCGCGCCGGTGCAGGTCAGAAGCATCAGGGTCGAAAAAGCCGCCCGGTTCAGACCCATGGCCTTGGCCGCCACCGCCAAAGCGCGGCCGCTGTCATCGTGCAGGGCTTCTTCCGCCAGTTTGGGCGAAATGCCCAGGGCGCGGGAAATGCGCGGGATCACGCTTTCGCCGCTGCGCGCGGTTTCGACCAATGTGCTGTCCAGTGCCTGGCGCGGCAAAATCCGGTTGGCCAAAGCCGGATCGGCATAAAGCCGCACGCGAAGGCGCGCCTTGGTGTCTTCATCCACTTCCAGCGCGGCGCGGGCCAACAGCGCCTCGCACGAAGCGCGCATTTCCACGGGACATTCGGCGGGCCACGCCGTCAAAAGCTCGGCCACTTCCTCGGCCAGCGCGGCGCGCATGGCCGCGCCTTGGGTGGCAAGTTCGAGAAGATTGGCAAGCCGCTGTGTTCCAGACATGGCGTCAGGATGCGCCGTCCGGTTTAAGGATTGGTTGAGGACGAAATTCCAGAGTTCCCGCGCCACACTCTTTAACGGCGGGTTAATCGCGTTATTCCACCACGGCCCAGGCATCGGGGTAAAAGCCATTGAAGGCGGAACGTGACGACACGGTATAGGCGCCCATGGCGTCGAACAGCACAAAATCATTGGTGGCGATGCTGTCCGGCACCATCACCGGGCGGGGCAGCACATCGGCGGAATCGCAGGTCGGGCCATAAGCGCGGAACGGCCGCATCTCACCGCTCAGCACTTTCGCCTTGCCTTTGGCGTCCAGGTTGATGCCGGTGGGCGGATAGCTTTCGTCAAAGCTGGCAAAGCGCTGCTCATCAAAGCTGCCGTAAATCCCGTCATTCAGATAAAGCCGGTCGCCGCGCCGCATCAACACGCGCGTCACCAGCGAAAGGCCTTGTCCCACCAGCGCGCGGCCCGGCTCGCACATCATATGAATGCCAGGGCGGTTCAGCGTGACCAGGGCTTCCTTGATCATGTCGAAATACCAGTGATAGGGCGGCGCTTCCTGTCCGGCATAGGAGGTGGGAAAGCCGCCGCCAATATCCAGCGCCGCAATTTCAACGCCCGACAGGGTAATTGTGCGCTGCGCGATCTCGATGGCCTGGGCGTAGGAGAAAGGCGAAAGACACTGCGAACCGACATGGAAAGTCAGGCACGGCGCAGCCCCTGATGCTTTCACCTTGTGCAGCAGCTTGGAGGCTTCTTCCGGGCGGCAGCCGTACTTGCTCGACATTTCCAAAAGCGCGCCGCCCAGCTGCGCCACCAGCCGCACAAAGATACGCAGCTTTTTGGGATTGCCGGTTTCGGCCAAAAGCTTTTCGAGTTCGCTTTCGCTGTCCACCACAAAGTCTGTCACGCCATGCCGCTCGAACGCCGCCTTGGCATGACCGGCCAGGCGCACCGGCGCCATGAAATGGCAGATCGCTTCGGGGAAAATATTGCGCACGCCTTCGATCTCGCCCAGCGAGGCGGTGTCGAAATGGCGAATGCCGGCCGCCCAAAGATTTTCGATCGCCACCGGATGGGGATTGGCCTTCACCGCATACAGCACATCGCCGGGAAAACCGTTGAGAAAGATCTGGGCTGCGGCGGCGAATTTGGCGGGATGAATCAGATAAAGCGGCTCGCCCGGCTTCAGGCTTTCAATTGCTTTGAGTGCCGAGGCAAAGCGCGGCATGGCCGGAATATGGACGGGCGCGTTCATAAGCAGGCTTTTGCGGCAAGCCATCCTTCAACGCAAGAAAAAAGGGCGCCCGGGAAAGGCGCCCTTTTTCACAGTTCCGTGACGCTTAGCGCGTCTGGGGCTGCATGGGCGGTCCGCCCATCGGACCCTGACCCATTGGGCCCTGACCCATCGGGCCGCGAGGACCCATGGGCCCGCGGCCCATTCCACCGGGACCCATGGCGCTGGCAAAGCGCGGCCCGTGCATCGGCCCACGCATCGCATCGCGCATCCGGTCATGTCCGCGATGGTCGCGTTCTTCGGCCCGCGCCATTTCGGTTTTCTGAGTGGGCGACAAGGCGTTGTAGAAAGCTTCCAGGGCCGGGCGCTCCGCCTGCACATTCGCCAGGCGCTGCTTCAGCCGGTCTTCTTCATGCGCCATCCGGTCGGTGATGCTGGTGCGGTTCGCACCACGCGAAGCCTGATTGTTCTGGTCTTGCTGACGGGCAGCCCTGGCGGTCTGGCGCTGGCTGACATGCTGGTTGCAATCATCGGCGCGTTTGCGCGCAACGCCCAGCACCGCGGTCCTCCAGCGCTGGAACAGCGGCTGTTCACTGGCGGTCAGGTTCAGGCTGGTTTCCAGATAGGCCAGGCGGCCATTCTCGCGCGCCACCGTGTCTTCGCACATCTGTTTCATGCGCGCGGCAATATCGGCGGGCGAAGGCGCGGGCCGGTCAAAGCCGCGCCGCGGCGGGCCCATGCGGTCCTGCGGACCAGGAGGTGGGGGCGGCGTGGTGTCGGCTTGCGCCACCATCATCGGCTTATGCGGTGCGGGTTGGGCATGCGCGCTGGACATCACCAGCGCCGTGGTCGCCGCGCCGCACAGCGCCAGGCAGGCAACAAGGGGAATAAGAGTTTTACGCATTGGGGGGAATGCTCCGTTCAAATGCGGGGCACTTTATGCCCCAATCACCTGAACTGTGCATGAATGGACAAAGTTTAATCTGTAAGGATTTGTCTTCGACCCCCTCTGCCTTCGCACGCTGGCGGCCCAGCTTTGCTGTGCCTTGGCGTGCTACGGCATCTCCCCCTTTTCAAGGTGCTTCGCACCGAAGGGGGAGGCCAACCTGTGTCAGTTTTGGCAAGATTTGCGTTAGCGGAGTTTAATGCGCGCGCAGGTCGCGGATGGTTTTGCGGCCATCGGCGCTGGGCTGATAAACATTGGTCATCTCGCTCAGCGCCTGGCGAAATTGCGCGACGGAAAAATCATCCGGCACCACCCAGGCGTCAAATCCCACCCGGTGCTGGTAGTTGATCTGGTCGAACAGAAAATCCCCCACCGCGCGGATCTGACCTTTGAAACCCAGCCGGGTACGCAGCATGCGGGCCCAGGAAAAGGCGCGGCCATCGCGGAATTTGGGAAACTCCAGCGCCACCAGTGACAGGCGCTGCAGATCCTCGCCCAGGCCTTCGGGATTTTCTTCCGCCTTCAACTGCACACCGATGGGCGTGTTGCGCGCCAACAGCGCGTCGCGGTCTTTTTGGAAACGCGCCAGGCTCACCAGCACCGCGCCTTCCGGCAGGGCGGCGTCATCGGCGACAGACGTGAAGGCATCGGGCGCGAAATCACCGCCCACAATCAATTTGCTCACGCGGGCGCCTTTTCATAAGCGGCTTCCTTGAACTTGGTCATGCCGATGCGCCGGTAGGTGTCCAGGAAGCGCTCGCCCTGGCTACGCTCCTTCAGATAAACATCCACCACCCGCTCCACCGCGCTGGCGATTTCATGCTCGCCGAAACCGGGGCCCATAATGTCGCCGATGCTGGCGTCTTCGGCGCCCGATCCGCCCAGCTGCAGCTGGTAGAATTCCACGCCTTTCTTGTCCACGCCTAGAATGCCGATATGGCCGGCATGGTGATGGCCGCAGGCATTGATGCAGCCGGAAATTTTCAGCTTCAGTTCGCCGATATCATGCTGGCGCTCCAGGTCGGCGAAACGCTGGGCGATCGCCTGGGCGATGGGAATGGAGCGGGCATTGGCCAGATCGCAATAATCCAGCCCGGGGCAGCAGATGATGTCGGTGATCAGCCCGGCATTGGGCGTCGCCAGACGCAACTCTTTCAGCCGCGCGTGAATGGCGGGCAAATCGCGCTTTTTCACATGCGGCAGCACCAGATTCTGTTCGTGGCTGACGCGGACTTCCCCGATGCCATACTGGTCCATCAGCGCGGCGATGGCATCCATCTGGTCGGCGGTGGCGTCGCCCGGCACTTCGCCAATGGCTTTGAGCGAAATGGTGGCGATGGCATAACCGGGCGCGCGATGGGCATGCACATTGGTCTTGGCCCAATGGGCGAAGCCGGCATCGCCTTTCGGCATCTCATCGGACAGCTTTTCAAATTCCGGCGGCGCGAAATAGGCGGTGATGCGGTCCAATTCCGCTTGCGGCAGCTGCAAACTGCCCTGCGCCTTGATCTCGTCGAACTCGCGCTCGGCGCGGCGGCGGAATTCTTCCGGCCCCAGGCTGTTGATCAGGATCTTGATGCGCTGCTTGTGAATATTGTCGCGGCGGCTTTCCATATTATAGACGCGCAGCACCGCTTCCAGATAGGCCAGGATGTCTTCCCGCGCCACGAAATTCTTCAGCACATGGGCGATATAGGGCGTGCGGCCCATGCCGCCGCCGGCGATGACTTTGTATCCAACCTGGCCGGCATTATTCTTTACAATCTCAACGGCCATGTCGTGCCATTGCAGCGCCGCGCGATCGTTGGGCGCGCCGCCCACCGCGATCTTGAATTTGCGCGCCAGGAAGGTGAATTCCGGATGCAGGCTCGACCATTGGCGGATGATCTCGGCCAGCGGGCGGGGGTCCTCGATCTCGTCCTTGGCGGCGCCGGCGAAATGATCGGCGGTGACATTGC
>CAIXUE010000233.1 GCA_903922545.1 uncultured Alphaproteobacteria bacterium
CAGCGGGCAAATTCATAAAAGCCTGGGGCAGCGAAGGCAGCGGCCCCAGCCAGTTCAAGGCGCCGCACGCGATGGCGTTCGATTCAAAAGGCCGGCTCTTTGTCGCCGACCGGGGAAACAACCGGCTTCAGATTTTCTCGCAGGATGGCAAGCTGCTCGACACCTACACCGGGTTCGGCACGCCAGTGGGTCTTTATATCGACAGCAAAGACACGCTCTATGTCACCGATGCGGATTCCACGCCGCAGAACCATCCCGGCGGCTGGCCGAAAGGCATCTGGATTGGCAGCGCGAAAACCGGAAAAGTCACCGGCTTTGTGCCCGATCCCAATGCGGGTGAAGGTGTTCTGGTCGGGCCCAACGGCAATCTGTATGCGGCGGTAAATGTGCTGCCGCACGGCATCACGGAATATCCGCTGCCTTACACGCCCGCGTCGAAATAGCGAAAGTCTTACTGTCCGACGCCTGCGCCTACGCCAGCCGATCCGGCATGCGCGCCCGCGCCGACGCCATGATTGTCCAGCGAACCGCCCGCGCCAACCGGGCCGACATGCGCGCCGGTATGCACGCCGCGGTCACCGACACTGGCGCCTGTGCCCACCACCGATCCGGCATGGCCGCCCGCGGCCACGCCATGGCGATCCACGCCCGCGCCTGCGCCAACACCGCCGACATGGGCGCCCGCGCCCACGCCATGTGCGCCGACATGGGCGCCAACACCGACACCCAGCACATCAATATCCGCGCCCACGGCATAGGCTGCGACAGGCACCAAAAGCGCGGCAGCAAACACAGAAGCGGCGAGCGTTTTCATAGGATCATCCCGTTATGTATCGCCGCGACAACGGTTCATTGCGGGTAAAGTTCCAGCGATATGGCTATTCACCCGTCTGCGCCGGCCACCATTTCATCTGATTGGGGGGCAGTTCGCCCGATTTGGCGATTTCTTCCGCCTGGCCTTGCGTGATTGGCGCGCCATTTTTCCAGAATTCCAGTTCCTTCCAGGGCCTGCGCGGCAGAATGTATTTTTTGCCCGATCCATCTTCGGCATCCATCAGCCGGATGCCGGATGTGCGTCCCAGCACAAAAAAGGCCGGCCGTTCCGGCACAATGCCGTCATTGTGAAACTGGTCGGCGTCATGCACCGCTTCGGCTTTCAGGGTCTTGTCTTCGATCAGCTTGGAATAGACCGGCGCCGCCAGAAAAGGACAGACCTGGACGGAATAGCGCGCGCATTCCAGATGCGCGGGCGGCACGGTGAACAGGCCATCCTCCAGAAACAGCGACACCGGCCCGCCGATCAGCCACATATGGCCCAGTTTCAATTTCCCGCCGCACAGCCCGCAGCGTTTCTGCGCCAGCACCAGCTGCACCTTGTTCACGTCATCCACCGTGAAATGGGGCGTGCCCGCGGCATCGCGGTAAACAATGAACGGGACCGGCAAGCCGCGCCGGTCGCGGTCATTCTTCGCCAGATGGAAAGGAACAGGAACGTGTTTGGTGTTCATGCGGATCGCTTAACGGATGGAACGCGTGATGGGAATCAATTCGGGCTCTTTGTACGATAACGCATGTTTACGCGCGGCCCGCGTGCGGTTCCATGCTGCAACTGGTTAACATCGTGACCGTGACGCCGCACCCGTTCACCTTTTCTGGCAATTTGATTGAAATGCCTGGCCCCGGTGCGCATGGTCATTTTTCGCGGGCCGCTGGCCCTTTTCGGCATTGCTCTGGGGCAATTTTGTCAACGCAACTCACGCGCCTGGCCGACAGTCTGGGCCTGCTATCGGCGCGCCTGCGCGCGGAAGCGGCGCTGGACGATGGCGCCTTGCACGCCAAATTCGGCGGCGCAATTTCCGAACTGATGCTGTTGCAGGGTGTGATTGCCGCGCGCATCGCCGCCAACGATCCGCGCCTGGAGCAATTGCGGCGCGTGGACGCCACCCTGACCGACCTGGCCGCCAGCTTTGCGGCCTTGAACAAAACGACGCCCTCCGAAATTATCATCTCCCGCCCGGCGCAACGCCGCCGGCAATTGCGCGCCGCGCGCATGGATGCTTCCACGCGCCGCCTGTTGCGCCGTCTGGCGCTGGTGGTCGGTATCTCCGGCGCCACTACGGCCGGCATCTCGCTGGCGGCGGCCACGGTCTGCAACACCACGGTCTGCACCGGTTCGTTTACTGACGGCATCACCATCGACACGTCTTCGATCCTCACGGCTGTCATCCAGAATCTCACGGCCGGCATCGCACCCGCCGC
>CAIXUE010000234.1 GCA_903922545.1 uncultured Alphaproteobacteria bacterium
AGCTGGCGCTGGGCGATGCGTCAGGCCTGATGAATGCTCTCAATTACATGGGGCATTTCCACGACCGCTCCATCTGGGGCTTTGATGTGTTGCTGGTGCCCGAAAGCGATGCCGCGCTGCTTGGCGAGTTGCGCAAGTCCCTGTCGCAAGACGCGGCTGTGCCGCTGGCTTAAGTTTCCGCGCGGCGGGTGGATAGAACCGCCAGACCCATTTCGGCCAGGATCCGCACTACCAGCAGCATGATGGCGCCGCGCAGCAACGTGCCCAGCACGATCCAGAGGCCGGCAATCATCGGATTGCGGCCCATACCGAAGGGCACACCAAGGCGTGGCCCGAACCGGCGGCGCATCATCATGGCACGCCGTTCCATCATCATACGCCGGTCCATCATGCCGGGGCGTTGGCCTTGCTGAACTTGCGGGGTGCCGGCGTCAGGCATCTGATTTTGCGCGATGGCCGGCGGCGGCGGCGGCGGGGTGCGCATCATGGTGCGCGCACCGCGCACCAGGCCCAAAATCACCATCACGGCAATCAGGATCAGGGCGATGAGATAAAGGCAGCGCATCAGGCGCGCGCCCATGGAGTTTTGCAGATTGAAAATATCGGACGCAGCCATGCTTCTGTCCTCCTGATCGCGCGTCTGATGCGCGCGTGAAGCAAGCATACGCTTACGGGATGCCTGCGGCTATAGCCCGCCCATCTTGGAAACAATCTTCCATTCCGCTGCCGTAACCGGCTGGACAGAGAGGCGAAAGCTTTTCACCAGGCTCATCTCCGCCAATTTGGGCGTGGCTTTGACTTCGGCCAATGTTACGGGGCGCGGCATGTCTTTCACGGCCTTTACATCCACCAGGCCGAAAATGCCTTTTTCATCGGTGGGATCGAGGCGGTATTCGCCGATCACTTCCACGATGCCGACCACGACCTTTTGTTCGCCGGAGTGATAGAAGAAAGCCAGGTCGCCTTTCTTCATCGCCATCAGATTGAGTTTGGCGGTATGGTTGCGCACCCCGCTCCAGGGTTCGCCTTTGGCGCCCCGTTTTTTTTGCATGTCCCAAGAAAAAGTTTCTGGTTCGGATTTCAGCAGCCAGTATTTCATTCCGCCTTCAATCTGCGGCTCATCAGCCGCGTCAATGCTTCGCCCAGCGGCAAGGCGCCTGCGATCAGGTCGGCCATGGCTTCTGCGATGGGAAGCTCAACTCCCGCCTGTTTGGCGCGCTTGACCAATGCCGGCGCGGTGGCGACGCCTTCGGCCAAAGGCTGGCCAGGCTTGTTCAATTCCGCCACCGGCGCGCCGGCGCCCAGCGCCACGCCAACAGAAAAATTGCGTGAGGATTTGCTGGTCGCGGTCAGAACCAGATCGCCCAGCCCGGAAAGCCCCATCAAAGTTTCGCGTTTTGCGCCCAAGGCTTCGCCCAGGCGCGCCAGTTCAGCGAAGCTGCGGGCCAGAAGCGCAGCGCGGGCATTTTCGCCCAGCCCCAACCCTTCGACCACGCCGCAGGCGATGGCATAGACATTCTTGGCCGCACCGCCCAAGGCCACGCCGGTGACGTCATCGCTGGCGTAAGGACGAAACACGGGCGTGGAAAGACTGGCCTGCAGGCGATCCGCATCTTTTGCCGCGGCGATGGTGACGGCGGTGGGAAGACCCAGCGCCACATCGCGGGCGAAAGAGGGACCGGACAGGATCGCCACCGATGCGGTGGGCGCGGCGGTCGCCACCACTTCGTTCAAAAGCCGGCCGGTGCCTTTTTCGATGCCTTTGGCGCAGATCAAAAGCGGCGTGCCGGGTTTGAGATGGGGCGCCAGGCCGGCGCAAAATTCCTGCAGCACCTGGGCGGGAACCGCCAGCAGCAACGCGTCGGCATCGGCGGCGTCTTTCAGGTCGCCGGTGGCTTTGAGATTTTGCGGCAAAATTGTGCCGGGCAGGAACCGATTGTGGCCCTCAGCCTTGATGCTGGCCAGAACATCGGCTTCCCGCACCCAAAGCATGGTCTGCCGTCCCGCCGCCAGCGCGGTCAGCGCCAATGCGCTGCCCCAGGCGCCGGCGCCCAGCACATTGATGCGGGAAAAGGGAACGGGATCAGACATGGGAAGGGGCGGTTGATTATTCGAGCGGGGCTTCTATCCTGACCGGAACGCGACAGAGGAGCAATGTGCTTCTTCGCGCAAATGATAGCCCGATCATGCAGCGTTTTACCGCGATTTTTGCCGCCCTTTTCTGCCTGATGTTTTTTGTGGGCGCGGGCCAGCCTGCCCCGGCCCGCAAGATCGAATTTACGTCCGAACAGCAAGCCGCGCTCGACCGTGTCAGCGCCTATTTGAACGGGATTCACACCCTCAAAAGCGGCTTCATTCAATTGGGCCCGGATGGGCAAATGGACCAGGGCGAATTCCTGCTGGATAAGCCGGGCAGGCTGCGCTTTGCCTATGACGCGCCCAATCCCACTTTGGTGGTGGCCACAGGCGGCAAGATTTATGTCAAGAACAACCGGCTGGGCACGGTGTCGTCTTATGACGTTTCGGATGTGCCGCTGGATTTGCTGCTGAATGAATCCGTGAACCTGAAAGTCAACAGCGCCATCACCGGCATTGATGTGCGCGATGACGCGCTGGTGGTGCATGCCCGCACATCGACCAATCGCCAGCAGGGCAATATCACTTTGGTCTTTTCCAATCCGCAGATCGAACTGCGGCAATGGACGGTGAAGGACAATCAGGGCGGCACCACCATGGTGGCGCTGCACAATCCTGAGACCGGCGTGGCGCTGGACGACACCATGTTCGCCGTGCCGGTCAAGACGCCGCCGGTCAAGAAAGCGCCGTGATGCGCCCCGTTGTGGGCCTTGTCTGCGATCTGGAATTCCACGACGGCATGGCCAGCCATCGGGTTGGCGAGGAATATGTCCGCGCTGTGCGCGATGGCGCAGGCGCGCTGCCGCTGCTGATTCCGGTGACAGAACCGGCGCTGGCTTCTGGCGATATTCTAGGCCGCCTGGATGGCCTTCTTTTCACCGGCGCGTCATCGAATGTCGCGCCCGCGCGGTATGGCGCGCCAGGCGAGGATGGCATGAAACTGGATGAGGTGCGCGATGCCACAACCCTTCCGCTGCTGCTGGCCGCGATCGAAGCCGGGCTTCCCACGCTGTGCATCTGCCGCGGTTTCCAGGAATTGAATGTGGCGCTTGGCGGCACGCTGGATCCGCATGTTCATCAGACGGCGGGGCGGATGGATCACCGCGAAGACGAAACCGCGCAGCTGCGTGTGCAATACGGCCCGGCGCACAAGGTGCGGATTTCACCCGGCGGCATGCTGGCGGGTTTGCTGAATACCGAAGAGGTGATGGTCAATTCGCTGCATGGCCAGGGCATCGCCAGGCTGGCGCCCGGGCTTTTGGCGGAAGCCCATGCCCCCGACGGTTTGATCGAGGCGGTGTCGCGCCCGGGCGGGAAGGGCTTTCTGTTGGGGGTGCAGTGGCATCCGGAATGGAGCTTTATGGGGCCTGGCGAGGCCGAGCCGATGAGCCGGGCGATTTTCACCGCTTTTGGGGCGGCTTTGGCCTGAAAATGATTCGGGCAGGCCTATGGCAAAATTGGACCTAGCAAGAAAAAAATTGAATAAATTCCTTTTTAGAAGAAAATAGTTGAAACGTGTGTCTTTTCTGCATAAGGTCTTTCTCGAAGACGTTTGGGGCGCAAGCACTGCCCCCCGCTCGCAAGCGACCCTCGTTTTCGCTGGAGCGCCGGTATCCCCTCCCGGCCCTCCTTTGCGCGTAACGGCGCATTTGGGCGCCCCAGCTTTTAAGCTGGGGCGCCTTTTTTATTCCACCCGCCGAAGCGTCAGATTGATGCGCCCGCCCCCGGGAATGAGCGTTGAGGTGTCCGGATAGATCCGGTCGATGCCGTGAAAAGCCAGCCGCGCCACCCCGCCAAACATCACCACATCGCCCGATGTCAGGCGCAGGCTTTTGGTTGGGCCGCTACGTGCCACACCGCCAATGCGAAACAGCGCGTCATCACCCAGCGAAATTGAGACCACCGGCGCGTTCTGGTTTTCATCACGATCCTGATGCAGCCCCATCTTTGCGCCGGCCCGGTAGAGATTGACCAGGCAGCATTCCGGCTGGGGCGCATCGGTGACCTCACCCCAAAGATCGCGCAAAGTTTGCGGCATGGCCGGCCAGGCTTTGCCGGTCACGGGATGGGTGGGCTGATAGCGATAGCCTGTCTTGTCGGACACCCAGCCCAGCGTGCCCAGATTGGTTTCTTCCACCGAGAAAGACTTGCCGGTTTTGGGCATCACCGGGCGATAGAAAGGCGCGGTTTTTTCCAGCGCCAGAATTTCGTGCTGCAGTTTTTCCTGGGCGGCGCGGGAGAATTTTTCGCGCCAGAGAACAATACCCGGCGAAATACTCAACATGAAAGACTTGTACAGGCCTGCCTCCCCTGCGCGCGCGTTAGCGCGCTGGCGGGGGAGGTGGCCGTAGCAGCGCTTGCGATGCGAAGGCCGGAGGGGGTCACCATTGATGCGGACTGCGGGTTGGCGTGGTGAAGATACCGGCGTGGCTATCAGCCAAACCGTGCGCGGCAAGCCAGCTTTGCAGTTTTTCCGGCGTGTAGTGATCGCGGATCCAGGACGTCAGCAAAGCGCCGTTGGAATCTTCGCGCGCGAAATCCAGAAAGGGCCGTAGCCAGCGCTGATGCTGTTTGGGAAAATGCAGATAGGGAAAGCGCGCATATTGCGCGATGGCCGCGTCATAAGCCTGCCAGCCGCCACGATGGATCAAATACAGCGCCGCGGCAAAACTGGTGCGGTCCTGCCCGCCAGAGCATTTGAGCAGGAAAGGCCGTGGCGCCTGGTCAAACGCTTCGATCAGGCGGGCCAGCATGGCGCGGGTGGGAAGTTTGCGCGAATCCAGCATGGCGTCGAGATGGGCGATGCCGCGCGTGGCTGCAGCCGCGGTTTCGTTTTTCCACCAGGACAGATCGTCGTTGCGGCCGCGCAGATTGATGACCGCGGCGATGCCACGCTTTTGCAGGAAAGGCCCCACGCCGCCGGCCCAGGCCTGGGCGGCGCGCGCTGCATCCCCCGGCACCACCCAATGGAAATTGTAGAGAATATCGCCGATGGACCGCATAGAATGGCTTATAGCCCGCCGCCCCGGACGAGGGGAAAAGATATCGGGGCCGCAAGACGAGGAGAGTTAAATGCGCATCGCCAAAGCCACGTTGATCAGAAGCTGGGTCTGGACCACGGGCTTGGGGCTTGGCGTTTTTGCGGTTCTGGCATTCCTGGACATGCGGCTGAAGGCCCTGACCGGGGTGGGCACGGCGGATCTGTCGGGCTTTGGCAGCGCGATCCAGTTTCAGCTGGCTTTTCGCGCCTGGGCGCCCGAGCCTTATGCGGCGCGGGCGGGATTCAATCTGGGTTTCGATTATCTTTTGATGCCGCTTTATGCCGCCAGTTTCTTTTATTCCGGCGTGATCGCGGCGGAAGGCCTTGCGCCCCGGGGCAGCAGCCTGCGCCGTATTTTGCTGGCGGCGATCTGGGTGCCGGTGATCGGGGCCATCGCCGACGCTTCCGAAAACGCCCTGCACCTTACCATGCTGGTGGGCGGCGCCACCGATACGCTGGCGACGATGGCGGCCAGCGCCAGCCGGATCAAGAATGTCGCGCTGGTGGTTGGGTTGGCCCTTTTCGTGGGGGCGGCGCTGGCCTGGTTCAAGGCGCGGCATGCCGAAAAAACCAGCCGGACCCCCGGTCCTTGACCCTTGGGCTTTTTTACGTATATTCCCCCGCTCTTTGGCAAGGCAGCTTGCCAGAAAACCGTTTATTTTCAAGGAATTAGACCATGTATGCGGTCATCCGCACCGGCGGAAAACAATATAAGGTGCAGAAGGATTCCATCCTGAAGGTGGAAAGCCTGGCCGGAGACGTGGGCTCCAAGCTGACTCTGTCGGACGTGCTGATGCTGGGCGGCGATGCCCCCAAGCTGGGCTTGCCGCTGGTCAAGGGCGCTTCGGTCGCCTGTGAGATCGTCGAACATGGCCAGGGCGAGAAGGTCATCGCCTTCAAGAAAAAGCGCCGCAAGAACACGCACCGCAAGCGCGGTCATCGCCAGCATTACACCACGCTCAAAGTTCTGAGCATTTCGGCCGGTTAAAGGAAGTACGTCATGGCACATAAGAAAGCAGGCGGTTCTTCGCGCAACGGGCGCGACAGCAATCCCAAAATGCTGGGCGTCAAGCTGTTCGGCGGCGAAGCTGTGGCCGGCGGCAATGTGATCGTGCGCCAGCGCGGCACCAAGTTCCATCCCGGCGAAGGCGTCGGCATTGGCAAGGACCACACCCTTTTCGCGCTTCGCGACGGCAATGTCTCGTTCAAGACCGGCTTCAAGCGTCGCACTTACGTGTCCGTGATCACGCAAGCTCCGGCGATGAAGAGCGCGGCAGAATAGGCGGCTGAAGACATAGGCCGCCAAGAAATTGGCGGCCCATTATTGCGAGGGAGATGGTCCGCCATCTCCCTTTTTTATTTCCCTCGCACGAAAGGAATGCGGGGGATGCCATGTGTATTCTGGAGAGCGAAAGATTGATCTTGCGGCCGCCAAGGCCCGCCGACATTTCCGCCATGGCGGTTTGGCTCGGTGACTATGACGTTGCGAAAATGACGTCGCGGGTGCCGCATCCTTATGGCGAAGCCGATGCGGAAGCCTTTGTCGTGGCGGGGATCAAGCATCGCTTTGTCATTCAGCACAAAAGGGATGGCCTGTTTCTGGGCATGATCGGTATCACGCCAGAAGACGGTTACGAGTTCGGCTATTGGCTGGGCAAGCCGTTCTGGGGCCGCGGTTTTGCCACCGAAGCGGCGCACCGGCTGGTGCATTATGCGTTCGAGGAACTGGATCAGGCCCATGTCTGGGCCGGCTGGTTTCACGACAATCCGGCTTCGGGGCACGTGTTGGCCAAGCTGGGGGCGCGCCACAAAGGCAGCAAACTGCGGGAAAGCCGGGCGCGGGGCGTAAAATTGTTGTGCCATGAGATGCTGTTGACGCGGGCTGATTTCCTGCGAAAACAGGCCGCGTAAAGGACACGCCATGCGCTTTTTAGATGTCGCCAAGGTTTATGCCGCCAGCGGGTCTGGCGGTAATGGATGCATGGAGCGTCGGCCAGGAAAAGTGGGAGCGGGCGTTAGCCCGCGAACCGGTTTTCCGTCCGGCCGCGCGACCAAGAAAGAGAGAAACCATGAGGTTTCTTGATGTCGCCAAGGTGTATGCCGCCAGCGGAGCTGGCGGCAATGGATGTATCGCGTTCCGGCGCGAAAAATTCATCGAGTTTGGCGGACCTTACGGCGGCGACGGCGGCAGGGGCGGCGATGTCTGGGCCGAGGCGGCGGGCAACCGCAACACCCTGATCGATTTTCGCTTCCAGCAGCATGTGAAGGCCGGCAATGGCGAAGGCGGCAAGGGCAAGGTCATGGCCGGCGCCAATGGCGCAGATGCGGTGATGAAAGTGCCCGCCGGCACACAGATCTATGAAGAAGACGGCGAGACGTTGATTGCCGATCTGGCCGAGGCCGGGCAGCGGGTAAAGCTTTTGCGCGGCGGCAACGGCGGCTTCGGCAATGCCCATTTCAAAAGCGCCACCAACCAGGCGCCGAACTTTGCCAACCCCGGCCAGCCGCATGAAGAAAAAACCCTGATCCTGAAACTGAAGCTGATCGCCGATGCCGGGCTGATCGGGATGCCCAATGCGGGCAAGAGCACCTTTCTGTCGCGTGTTTCGGCGGCGCGGGCCAAGATTGCCGATTATCCTTTCACGACTTTGGAGCCTCAGCTTGGCGTGGTGAAAATCGATGAAAGCGATTTTGTGCTCGCCGATCTGCCCGGGCTGATTGAAGGGGCGCATGAAGGCGTGGGGCTGGGCGACAAATTTCTGGGCCATGCCGAACGTTGCGGCGCCATTCTGCATCTGGTGGACGGCACGGCGGAAAATGTCGGACTCAATTACAAAACCATCCGTGCCGAGCTGAAGGCCTATGGTCAGGGCCTGGCCGCCAAGCATGAAATTCTGGCGCTGAACAAATGCGAC
>CAIXUE010000235.1 GCA_903922545.1 uncultured Alphaproteobacteria bacterium
CGCTCAGTTTTTCTGCCACCGCGATGGCCACCGGCGTCTTGCCGCTGCCGCCTGCCGTGAGATTGCCGACACAGATCACCGGCACGCTGGCGTGATAAGGCTTTGCGAAGCGCGCTTTCAGCGCCACGCTGGCGCCATAAATCAGGCCCAGCGGCGCCAGCAGCAGCGCAATTGGCCCGCGATGATCCCAAAAATCAGGCGCGCGCATGGGTGATCAACCCTTCCAGCACCGCGATGGTGCGCGCCACCGCGCCTTGTTGGGTGGCCGCGCCGCGCGCGGCAGCTTCCCCGGTGCGCGCCGCCAAAAGGGGATCGGAAAACAGCCGCGCCGCCTGGCGGGCGATATCGCCGCTGTTGGCCACCGAACCGATGGCGCCTTGCGCCGACAATATCGCGTCATAGGCGCGCGCCGCGCTGGCGCGGTGGGGACCGGCCAGGATGGCGCAGTTCAGTGCCGCCGGCTCCAGCGGATTGTGCCCGCCCATGGGCACCAGGGTGCCGCCAATGAAACAGAAAGGCGCCAGGCGATAGAACAGCCCAAGTTCGCCCATGGTGTCGGCGACATAGACCTCAGTCTGGGCGCTTATTCTTTCACCTTTGGCGCGGCGCGCGGTTTTGCGCGCCCCGCACAGCATGGCGATATCGGGACCGCGTTCGGTATGACGCGGTACCAGGATGGTGAGAAGATCGGGAAATCTCTGGCGCAGAATGTCATGCGCCGGCAGCACGGTTTCATCTTCACCGGGATGGGTTTGGGCCGCCAGCAGAACCGGCCGCGCTCCAATCTCGGTCTTCAATTCCGCCAGCGCGTCGGTATCGCAGGGCAAGGGCGGCGCATCGGCCTTCAGACTTCCCACCACCAGCACATGGCGGGCGCCCAAAGTCTGGAAGCGCTGTGCGATGTCTTCATCCTGGGCCAGCACCGCATCAAAAGCGCCAATCAACACACGGCCCGATCCGGGCACTTTTGCCCAGCCGGCGGCCGAGCGTTCGGAAATTCGCGCATTGACCAGCGCCAGGCGCACGCCGCGCTTGGCGGCATCCAGCACCAGGTTGGGCCACAAATCGGATTCGACAAACAATCCGGCATCGGGCTTCCAGTGATCCAGAAAGCGCGCCACGGCGCCGGGAAAATCCAGCGGCACGAATTGATGGATCGCGCCGGCGGGCAGGCGGTTTTTCATCACCCTTGCGCTGGTGACAGTGCCGCTGGTCACCAGCACCGGGCCGCCGGCCAGAAGCTTTTCGATCAGGGGCAGGGCCGCCAGGCTCTCGCCCACGCTGGCGCCATGAACCCATACCAACCGCCCGGCGGGGCGGGGCTGTGCGGCAATGCCCAGCCGCTCATTCAATCTGGCGCGGTCTTCCTTGCCGCGCGCGGCGCGCTGCGACAGCAACAGGCGCGCGAAAGGCGACGCGGCGGCAGTGAAGACGCGCCAAAACGACAGGCCCAGGGGCAGGGCGGAACGTTCCGCCATCAGGCCGGCTCCGGCTCGGTCAGAGAGTGGCGATAAAGCTTGGCGTAAAGCCCGCCCCGCGCGAGCAAGGATTCATGGGTGCCATGCTCGGCCACCCGGCCGCGCTCCAGCACATAGATATGGTCGGCATCCAGAACAGTGGAAAGCCGGTGGGCGATCACAATGGTGGTGCGCCCCGCCATCAGCCGCGTCAGGGCTTCCTGCACCCGCGCTTCGCTTTCGGTGTCCAGCGCGCTGGTGGCTTCGTCCAACAGCAGGATGGGGGCGCCCCTCAGCATGGCGCGGGCAATGGCGATGCGCTGGCGCTGGCCGCCGGACAGTTTCAGGCC
>CAIXUE010000236.1 GCA_903922545.1 uncultured Alphaproteobacteria bacterium
AACGCCATTATCGGCTTTTCAGAAATCCTGGGAACGGAAATGTTCGGGCCGCTGGGCCATGGCCGCTACCGCGAATATGCCAATGACGTGAACGGCGCGGGCAAACACCTCCTGGCTCTGATCAACGACATTCTGGATCTCAGCAAGGCCGAAGCCGGCCGCTTCGAGCTTTACCCCGAAGAAGTGGTCGCGTCAGACCTGATCGATGAATGCCTCAAGCTGGTGCGCGGCCGCGCCCAGGAGGCCGGCCTCAAGCTCAGTGGCCTGCTGACGCCGGGATTGCCCAATCTGGTGGTGGACCGCCTGCGGATAAAGCAGGTGCTGCTCAACCTGCTTTCCAATGCCGTGAAATTCACCCCCGCCGGCGGCAAGGTTGAACTTACCGCTGACACCGATGCGGCGGGGCGTTTTTTGCTGTGCGTGCGCGACAGCGGCATCGGCATGGCGCCGGAATCGATCCCCATGGCGCTGGAGCCGTTCCGCCAGATCGCTTCGCCTTTCGCCCGCAAGGTCGAAGGCACCGGCCTGGGCCTCTCGCTGGTCAAGTCGCTGATCGAATGCCATGGCGGCAAGCTGGAACTCGAAAGCGCCGTGGATCACGGCACCCTGGCGCGTCTCATTCTGCCGGCGGAACGCACGGTGCGAAAGCGCAACGCGCTGTCTGCCTAGCGCCGCCAAAGATGCAGGAAAGCCGGGATCAAAAGCCCGAACAGGACGCCGGCAAACAGGGCGGCTCCAAACCGGCGTTTAATGGGGATGAAGAAAAGCCCGCCGGTGAATGCGATGCCATATCCCACCAGAATAATCGCGGACCATTTGTCCCAAAGCTCCCGTATCGCGAACGACAGGGTTGCGGCGATCGCAACAGACATCAAAACCGGCAGCCAAATTTTGCTGGCTGCGGTCATTGTCACGTTGGGTTTTCCAGGCCGAACATCGCGCTGTCATCGTCGTAAGAGAACAGCTCGCTGAAGCGGGCCCATGACACCACGGTGCGCAGCGCCTCTTCCGCCGCGTCTTCGGCCATATGGTCTTCCAGCTCGTCCAGGAAGCGGGATTTGGGCGCGCTATGGCTGGCGCGTTCGTCCAGGACCTTGCGGATATGGGCGACCAGGGGCACCTGGCTCATGATGGCGCGGGAAAAAATCTCCTTGCGCTCATTCAGGTCGGCATCGGCGAAGCGCTTGCCCATATGGGTGAGCTTGATGTCGCCGCCTTCCACATCGGCCAGGCGCAAAAGCTGCATCGCTTCGGCCACCGGAAACAATTCGTCCACTTCCAGTTCCTGCTCATAGGCGATGTCGGGAAGGTCGGCCTTGCCGTCATAGGGCTGGGCGGCCAGGGCTTCGACCAAGCCGGCGATGGTGTTGGGCGAGACATGAATGATCGGCATGGCGATGTTGCCCGCGCCTTGCGCCTGGCGCATGCGTTCCACCCGCCGCGCGGTCATCTCGACATAGATCTTGTCCACATAATCCTCGAACTGGATAGAGGTGCGTTCGCGCGGCTGGGGCAGGTCGATGCGGATTTCCGAACTCACCCGGCCTGGGTTGGACGAAAACAGCAGCACTCGGTCGCACATCAGGACCGCTTCCTCGATATTGTGGGTGACCAGGATGATGCCCTTGATCGGCAGCTTGCCATTGCCCCACAGCTCCACCAGGTCGGTGCGCAGATTTTCCGCCGTCAGCACATCCAGGGCGCTGAAAGGCTCGTCCATCAAAAGAATATTGGGATGCACCACCACGGCGCGGGCAAAGCCGACGCGCTGGCGCATGCCACCCGACAATTCGCGCGGATAAGCGCTCTCATAGCCATCCAGGCCGATCAGGTCGATCGCGGCAAGCGCCCGGGCGCGCATCTCCGCCGCCGGCAGGCCCAGCGCTTCCAGGCCCAGCTGCACATTTTCCAGAACCGTCAGCCAGGGAAACAGGGCGAAGCTCTGGAACACCATGGCGACGCCCTGGGCGGGGCCG
>CAIXUE010000237.1 GCA_903922545.1 uncultured Alphaproteobacteria bacterium
CGACACTCTAACCAACTGAGCTACGCCCCCGCACTGGCGCAAATACCCGCGCGAAGGGGGCCGATGTAGGGCCCCCATACCCCCAAGTCAAGTTTAGGAGCGCCGGCCAGGAAAAGTGGGGAGGCGCGCCAGCGCCGTACCGGTTGCCGCTACGCTGCCGCTAGGCAACTCCGTCCGGCCGCGCGACCAAAGTTATGGAGCGCCGGCCGGCGGACCACCTTGGCCACCACCCTGACCTCCGCCTTGGCCACCCCCTTGGCGGCCGGCCTGCGGTTGGCCGCCGCCCTGCCCCTGGCCGCCGCGCGCCGGGCGCGGATTGAACTCCAGTGGGGTGATGGTTCCATCGCCATTACGATCCAGCTGGTCGAACAGCGAATTGGCGGCGGTGGAAAATTCCTTCAGGTCGATACAGCCATCCTGATTCCAGTCCTGCAGCGGCGTAGCGGTGGATTTGTCCTCGGCGATGCGCGCGGCATTGATTTTGGCGACCTGGTCGGCATCCAGGCAGCCGGTGTGTTTGGTGTCATAGCCGTCGAATTCGGCCTTGAGCCCCGCCGCCAGTTCGGCCCGGGTCAGGCTGCCGTCATGGTTGGCATCGTATTTCAAAAGAATCGCGTTGGGCCCGCCGTTGAAATTCTCGTCGCGGGGCGGGCGGTAATTGGGACTGTAAAGCCCGGTATCGCGCGGCCGGTGCCCGCACGCCGCCAGCGCAAAGACGCACAGGGCGGCCATCGGAAAAAACAGGTGAGAAAAACGCAATGAAAGCTCCTTTGTCCCGACCCTAGCCCGGGGCGCGGGCTTTGGCGAATGACGGCGTCGTAACGCCGGACAAGTTCCTTTATGCTGGCGCAATGCCCACAGCCGATCCCATCTTGCAAGGCGCACAATATCTGGCGCAGGACGATCTTGCCGCCGCCGAACGCAGCGCCCAGGCCGCGATGACGCACAATCCCGCCGAAGCGCTGCATCTTCTGGCCCTGGTGCGCATCCGGCAGGAGCGGCTGGATGAAGCGGTTGCGCTTTTGCATCGTGCATTGGAAGCACGCCCCGGCCATGCCCCTGTGCAAAGCAATCTGGGAAGATTGCTGGCGCAGATGAACCGCGATCCGGAAGCCCTGGCGGTTCTGCAAAGCGCAGTGGAAGCGGATCCAAAATTGGCGGACGCCTGGTTCGAACTGGGCGACGTGCAGCAGCGGTTGGGCAGTCTGACCGATGCGGAAATCAGTTTGGGGAAAGCCCTGACGCTGGCGCCAGGCCACGCCTTCGCGCGGCTGGCGCTGGGCGCGGTCTTGAAAGACCTTGGCCGCGCGGCGGAAGCGGGGGCGCTGCTTGCGGCTGGCTTGCCCCAGCTGCGCGATCCGCATCTGAAGTCCGCTTACGCCTACACCATGGGCCTGGCGCAAAATGAGCAGGGCAAAAAGGCAGCGGCGCTGGAAAGTTTTTCACTGGTATCCAGGCTCGAACCCGCCAACGCAAATATCGAAATCACCCGCGCCGATCTGATGCAGGAACTATCGCGGCACGATGAAGCGGAAGCTTTGCTCAGAACATTCCTGCAGCGCGAGCCGGCCAACCCGGCCGCGCATGCGGCGCTGAACGATCTTCTCTACCGGCAGGGCCGCAAAGACGATTTCCTCAAATCCTATACCAAAGCCCCGGCCACCACGCCGCTGCAGCTTTCAAAGGCCAATCTGCTGTTCAAGACCGGCCGCGCCGAAGAAGCCCATGCGTTTTACGCCGCCATCCTGGCGCGCGAGCCCGCACACCGCGAAGCCGCCTTGGGCGCGGCGGCGGCGCTCAATGAGATGGGCAACCATGGTGCGGCCATGGCGGCGCTGGAACGAGCACAAGGCGGCCAGCCTGCCGATGTGATGCTGTTGCAACTGATGGCGGCCACGGCGCTGCAGACCAAAGATCCGCAAAAGGCAGCGGCGCTGGCCGAGCAAAGCCTGACGCTGGCGCCGGCGCATTATTACGGGCTGGCGGTCCTGGGCACGGCCTGGCGGATGATGGGCGATGAGCGCGATGAAATTCTCAACGGCTATGACGAGCTGATCCAGATCATTGATCTGGAAGCGCCGGAAGGCTTTTCCAGCATGGCTGCGTTCAACGCCAGCCTGAATGACTGGCTGGGAAGCCAGCACCCTTACGCCCGCGAGCCGGTGGAGCAATCGCTGCGCGGCGGCAGCCAAAGCCTGGGCAATCTTTTCAACGGCGGCCACGAACTGGTGAACCTGTTGAAGCGCCGCATATCGGAAGGGCTGGACGCTTATATCGCCGGCATCAAGCCGGGGGCGCAGCATCCGCTCCGCAGCCGGCGCAGCGGCGGCTTCCGTTACAGCGGCTCCTGGTCGTCGCGGCTGCGCGATTGCGGCTACCACATCAACCACATCCACCCCTTGGGCTGGATCAGTTCCTGTTATTATGTCGGCGTGCCGGAAGCAGCGAAGGATGAAAGCGCCAAACAGGGCTGGATCAAGTTCGGCCAGCCGGGTTTTGAAACAGGCCTTGCACCGCGGCGCGCCATCCAGCCGGTGCCTGGAAGGCTGGTGCTGTTTCCCTCATACATGTGGCACGGCACCATTCCGTTTCACGGGCCGACAGCCCGCACCACCATCGCGTTTGATGCTGTGCCGTCCGGACAGGCGCGGATTTGAGGAAAATCCATCAATCCGCTAAGACCGCCCCGGGGCAGTTAGCTCAGCGGTAG
>CAIXUE010000238.1 GCA_903922545.1 uncultured Alphaproteobacteria bacterium
ACGGTGATGCCCTTGGAAGCGCCTTCCTGGCCCAGCGCCTTGGTGAAGCCGTGAATGCCCGATTTGGCGGCGGCATAATTGACCTGGCCATATTGCCCGGCCTGACCGTTGATCGACCCGATATTGACGATGCGGCCAAAGCCGCGCGCCAGCATCCCATCCCACGCCGCTTTGCACATGTTGAAACAGCCGCCCAGATTGGTATCGAGAACCTCGTCCCAGCCCTGACGGTTCATTTTCTTCATGGTGCCGTCGCGGGTGATGCCGGCATTGTTGACGATCACTTCCACGGGGCCCAGATCAGCCTCGATCTGCTTGACGCCCGCCACGCATTCGTCGAGCGAAGACACATCCCATTTGTAAACCTTGATGCCGGTCTTTTCGGCGAACGCCTTGGCGCGCTCGTCATTGCCGGCATAACTCGCCGCCACCTTGTAGCCGGCGTTTTTCAGCGCCACCGAAATCGCTTCGCCGATGCCGCGCGTACCGCCGGTCACCACCGCCACCCGAGCCATGTTTTTCCTCGCTGTTTGTTCTGATGTGAATAAGCCAGCAATCAGCATGCGTTTCAATGAAACGCGTTGCTGCATTGCGCCAATTCTGAGGACAGCGCGGCCGCCTAAAACTTAATCAACGCTCGACAGTGAGCGCGATACCCATACCGCCGCCGATGCACAGTGTGGCCAGACCCTTCTTGGCGTCGCGGCGGCCCATTTCGAACAACAGCGTGGTCAACACCCGCGCCCCCGACGCGCCGATGGGATGGCCGATGGCAATGGCGCCGCCATTGACGTTGACCTTGGCGGTATCCCAGCCCAGCTCCTTGTTGACGGCACAGGCCTGGGCGGCAAAGGCCTCATTGGCTTCCACCAGATCCAGGTCGGCGGCTTTCCAGCCCGCCTTGGCCAGCGCCGCTTTGGACGCGGGAATGGGACCGGTGCCCATAACTTTGGGGTCCACACCGGCCTGGGCCCAGCTGGCGATGCGCGCCAGCGGGGTCAATCCGCGCGCGGCGGCATCCTTGGCGCTCATCAGCACAAGCGCCGCGGCGCCGTCATTGAGGCCCGAGGCATTGCCCGCCGTCACGGTGCCGTCCTTGGCAAAAGCGGGCTTGAGGCCCGACATTGCCTCAAAGGTGGCGCCGTCACGGATATACTCGTCGGTATCGACCACCACATCGCCCTTGCGGGTTTTGACGGTGACGCTGGCGATCTCGTCCTTGAAGCGTCCGGCTTTGCGCGCGGCTTCCGCCTTGTTCTGGGAAGCGACGGCGAAGCGGTCCTGATCTTCGCGGGTGATCTGATATTCCTTGGCGACATTCTCGGCGGTGGTGCCCATGTGATAGCCGTTGAAGGCATCCCACAGACCGTCGCGGATCATGGTGTCGATCATGGAAAGATCGCCCATCTTCTGGCCGGCACGCAGATAGGCGGCATGGGTGGAAAGGCTCATGGATTCCTGGCCGCCCGCCACCACGATGCGGCTGTCGCCGTTTTTGATCGCCTGGGCGCCCAGCGCCACGGCGCGCAGGCCCGAGCCGCACACCATGTTGATGCCCCAGGCGGGAGTACCGATGGGAAGGCCCGCCGCGATGGAAGCCTGGCGCGCGGGATTTTGCCCCTGCGCCGCGGTCAGAACCTGGCCCAGGATCACTTCGCTGACGTCATTGCCTTCAACCTTGGCCCGCTCCAGCGCGGCGCGGACCGCGACTTCGCCCAGCTTGTGCGCGGGCAGGCTTGCGAAAGCGCCCGTAAAAGCGCCCACCGGAGTGCGCGCGGCCGAAACGATCACCACCTCTTCCATGGAACTCTCCTTGAGCAGGATGCTGTCCCGTTATGTATCGCAAATTGCCGCGAATGCGAGGCTTGTGGTTGCTCCAATATTATCCCTTTATATTCAATGGCTTACATTCATGCTGCGCAGCATTTTTTTGCTGCGCCTGCTAAAATGGCGCTGGACGGCGGCGAAAGAGTGATGTTGTGTTGCCCCTTCAAGGCCGTCCGGGGGGAAGGCCAACAGGGGTGGGAAACGTGTCGGAAGATAAAGCAAAGACCGAGGGGCCGGTCGTCATCAAGAAATACGCCAACCGGCGGCTCTACAACACACAGACGTCCAGCTATGTGACGCTCGATCACCTTGCCATGATGGTCAAGGAAGGCACCGAATTCGAGGTGCAGGATGCCCGCACGGGTGACGACATTACCCGTTCGGTCCTCACCCAGATCATCTTTGAAGAAGAAGCCAAGGGGCAGAATCTGCTGCCGATCAAATTCCTGCGCCAGTTGATCCGTTTCTACGGCGACAGCCTTCAGGCTTTCGTGCCCGGCTATCTGGACATGAGTATGGACAGTTTCACCAAGAACCAGGGCGCGATGCGTGACCGCATCGCCGAAGCTTTGGGCGGCGGCAACCAGATGGTGGAAAATCTTACCCGCCAGAATCTGGCGATGTTCGAAAAGGCGATGCAGATGTTTTCGCCTTTCGGCGCGGGGACGCGCGGCCGCGGCGAATCCGCAAACACGGATGAAAAGCCGCAAAGCAATGAAGTGGACGCACTCAAGCGTGAGATGGACGCGATGCGCCGCCAGTTGGCCGAGTTGAGCCAGCGGAAGTGAAAACCCTCTTTCGGGGGGCCTGCTTTTTTCTTTCCTGTCTTTTTATTCTGGGCTGTGTCGGGCCGATGGGCACGCGCGAAGCGGAAAACCGCGCCGGCCGTGCGCTGGCCGAGTTTTGCACCACCACGCCCTGCGGGACGCGTAAATTCGTCAGGATCGAGAAAATCAAGGATCGCTGGATGGTGGATTTTGAAACCGCCAATGGACTTTATACCGTGGCGGTGAACCAGCGCACCGGCGCAACCGACCTCAGCGTCTGGGACAAGAATCCCGCGCGATGAAGGCCTGGTCCGTGCCGCCTTGTCATATCTCATACACAGTATAGAATATATCATCCCGGCGCCGGAGGGCCCATGAAAAAAGCAGCTTTCACATTCGCCATCGCCCTGCTGGGCACCCTGCCAGTTCTGGCGGCGACGCCGCTGGATGGCTGGAATGGCTATAAATTCGGCCTGTCGCCAGATGCGGCCCGCGCCGTGCCGGGCATGGTTTTCGGGCCTTATTCGGCCAAGAACCTGATGAACGAAGACAAGGGCGCCATGGCGGCGAAAAAGGATGTGAGCCTTTACGGCTTTGCCTGGACGCTGGATCTGTTTTTCAACGCCGGCCAAAAGCTGGACGCCATCAATCTGGAGAATGAGAGAAAATTCTCGCGCCAGGATTGCGAGAAGAATTTTCTCACCGTGCTGACGCAACTGGAAAAATCCTATGGCGCCCTCACCGCGGTCAATCCGGAGCGCAAGCGCAATGATGCCGATACACCGCCCACTTCGCTGGAATGGCGGATGTGGGGCGCCTCGCGCTATCAGTTCGCCACCGTGGCGCTGGCCGACGAGTATGCCTTTGTCTGGCAGGCGCGCAAAAGCGTGGGCGGCAATACTGTCGATGTGACCGCGACCTGGAGCGGCAAGTTGGACAGCCCTGCCGAGCCTTGCATCGCTGATATCAATTACAGCGGAAAATAAGAGGTCCTAAGCCTTGGACCATTCCGGATCGAGCAGCGGCTCGCCGAAATGGAAGCCCTGGAAATAATCCACGCCGAAGCTTTGCAGCAGGGCGGCATCGGCGTCCGAGCCCACCCATTCGGCCACCACGCGCATATTGAAGTTCTTGGCCAGGCCCACCAGGGTGCGGACAAAGACCTGGTTCTCGGGGCTTTCGGCCAGGTTCTTCACATAAGAACCGTCAATCTTGACCACATCGACGTGGAGCATCTGCAGATTGCGGAATGAAGTATAGCCGGCGCCGAAATCGTCGATCGCCACCCGCACACCCAGTTCGCGCAGTTGCGAGACAAAGCGGGCATTCTCCTCGAAATGATGCAGGGCGGCGGTTTCCGTCAGTTCGACCACCAGCCGCTTCCTCTCGCGAAATGCGGCGTCGATCTCCTGCCTTTCGCCCTGGCATCGCGCAGTCCATTCCTCCATAACCGCGGTTGCGCTCTGGCGCCCGGTGAGCGCGGTCTCGACGGCCAGCGATACGCTCTTGGGACATGCGCCCGCGGCAGAGGCCGCTTTGATGTGATAGGCGGTGCAGGGTTGGCAACCGGCGGCAACCGATGCCCCGGCCGCGATCAGAGATCGTTCTACTTCGGTCAGCAGCGAGGAATACAGCCCCTCGCGCCGCAGGATCGCGCCAATGCCGCCCGGCCCCGCCGCGTCGACCTGACGAAGAATCCCGAGCT
>CAIXUE010000239.1 GCA_903922545.1 uncultured Alphaproteobacteria bacterium
CCGATTCTGGAATGGTTCCGGCCAGGCTCGACACCGCGTTCAGGCCCATCGGTTTCAGGAACAGATAGCTGAAGCCGCCGATCCATTCATTGGTGCTTGGGTTGGGGTTGTTGGTGAAGGCGATGGAATAGCCGATGATCATCCACAAAACGGTGATCAGGGCCGTGGCGCCGAAGCTTTGCGCCAGCGTCGCCAGCACGTTCTTCTTGCGGACCATGCCGCCATAGAACAGGCCCAGGCCCGGAATGGTCATCATCAGCACCAGCGCCGATGACGTGATCATCCAGGACGTGTCGCCCGCATTCAGCGGGTCCTTGGTGGCGGCATACGCGCCTCCCGCCATGGCCAGAAGCGATACAGCCGTCGCTGCCGCCCCCAGTCCTGCTTTCTTCAGTTTTTCAATTCTCATGTCTTTAGTCCCCTTGAATTACCTGATGACGATGACGGCGCTTAGAGCGCGTCACCATCGGTTTCGCCGGTGCGGATACGCACGACCTGCTCAAGCGGCGTGACGAAAATCTTTCCGTCGCCGATCTGGCCGGTCTTGGCCTTGGATGTGATCGCGTCGATCACCGCCTCGGCCATTTCGCTTTTCACCGCCACTTCGATCTTCAGCTTGGGCAGGAAGCTCACGGCGTATTCCGCGCCGCGATAAATCTCGGTATGCCCCTTCTGTCGTCCGTATCCTTTGACTTCCGTCACCGTCATACCCTGCACGCCCAAGGCGGAAAGCTGCTCCCGCACCTCATCGAGCTTGAAGGGCTTGATGATCGCCGTAATAAGCTTCATCTGCCGTCCTTCCGTGTTTTTGCTACCCACCGGGAATGTCCGGCGCTTTACTGATTTATCAAGAACCGTGCCGCGATCCGGAAAACAGGCAAGATGTTGTTTTGAAAAGAAAATTCGCGATTTTTGGGGAATCACGCGGATCAGTAATTTGCCTAAAAAACAGACAGAAAAAGTAAATTGCACAATTTTTGATCGCTGCTTTTTGAGTCATTTCGGATTTAACTGAGTCATGAAACAAGCCGACATCGTGGTCTGTGGCGGGGGAATGGTGGGCCTGACCCTGGGTCTGGCGGCAGCCCAGGGCGGCCTTCGCGTCGCTGTGGTTGATGCCCTGGCGCCGGAAAAAGTGCTGGACGCCAAATTCGACGGCCGCGTCTCCGCCCTGGCCTATGCCTCGGTCCGCATGCTGACGGCGCTGCATGTCTGGCCGCATCTGCAGGCCCAGGCCCAGCCCATCGCCGAGATCCTGGTCACCGACGGCAAGCCGGGCCAACCGGCCTCGCCTTTCTCGCTGCATTTTGATTCCGCCGAACTGGGCGCGCCCTCGCTGGGCCACATCGCCGAGAACCGCCATATCCGTGCCGCGCTGTACGCCGCCATGCCGGCCAACCTGGAATTGATCGCGCCCGCCACCGTCAGCCGGTTGGAGCAGGCCGGCGGCCAGGTGATCGCGCATCTTGATACTGGGCAGACGATATCCGCCGCCCTGGCTGTGGCCGCCGATGGCCGGGATTCAAAATTGCGCGCTTCGCAAGGCATCGGCGTGGTCGGCTGGTCCTATCCGCAGACCGGCATTGTCGCGACCGTGGCGCATGAAAAGCCGCACCATGGCGTGGCCTACGAACATTTCCTGCCGTCGGGTCCCTTCGCGATTTTGCCGATGACGGAAAACCGCTCCTCCCTTGTGTGGACCGAGAAAGCGGACAAAGCGCCGGGCCTGCTGGCGTTGAACGAAGCCGATTTCAATGCCGAAATGGCGCGCCGCTTCGGCCCGCATCTGGGTAGTACAAAAGTCGTGGGTGGGCGTTGGTCTTATCCCTTGAGTTTTCATCTGGCGCGCGATTTCGTGCGGCCCCGTTTTGCCCTGGCGGGTGATTGCGCCCATGGCATTCATCCCATTGCCGGGCAGGGCCTCAATCTGGGTCTGAAGGATGCGGCGGCGCTGGCGGAAACCTTGCTGGATGCCGCACGGCTGGGCCGCGATATCGGCGCGCTGGATACTTTAAAGCGTTATGAGCGCTGGCGGCGGTTTGACTCTCTGGCGCTGGCGGCTTCGACGGATGCGATGAACCGGCTTTTCTCCAACGACATCGCGCCGCTGCGCCATCTGCGCGATCTGGGCCTCGGTATCGTCGATGCCATTGGGCCCGCGCGCCGCTTCTTCATGCGCCATGCTGGCGGGGACGTTGGCAAGCTGCCCAAACTGCTGAAGGGCGAAGCCGCTTAGCCTTTTGTCTTTCCCGTTCAGCTAGTTCGCAAGTCATACGCACGCTTCATCAATTCCGTAATCAGTGTACGCCTTTCAATGAGATCCGCTTTGGTGAAATGAATACGATAACGGTTCCATTGTTTGCTGTATTCGAGCTGTTCTAATCCTCCTTTTTTAATCCGGGCGTCCATTTCTTCGGATCTTGGCATCTTAATCTCGGCATTGAGATGGTTTTTCTTTGGTTTAAAAACTACGAAATTGAATGGCTCATTAGCTCGGGCCAACCCAACGTAATGCTTTTTGTAAGTCAAAGATAAATTTTGATCGAAGCCTTTCGACATGGCCAAAAGATCGTCTGCCATCCCCAACGATTCTTTGGATGCTTTCTTTTCCCAATAAGCCCGATCCTTTACACCCCCATCTCACCCTCCACTTCCATCTCAGTCTTCCTTCGAGGCTTTGTCCGAGAGCTCTTGGATCATCCTGGCTTCCAGCACCTTCAAAGAAAATGATGACTGTACATCGAATGTATCGA
>CAIXUE010000240.1 GCA_903922545.1 uncultured Alphaproteobacteria bacterium
GATCGCGCCGAGATACAAGGCCAACTCGCCGCTGTCTATGCGGCGCAGGTCGAAGCGCTGGCACCGTGACAGCACCGTCACCGGCACTTTGCGGATTTCGGTGGTGGCGAAAATGAATTTCACATGCGGCGGCGGTTCTTCCAAAGTCTTGAGCAAGCCATTGAAGGCCTGCTTGGACAGCATGTGCACTTCGTCAATGATATAGACCTTGTAGCGGGCCGAGGCGGGGGCATATCGCACGCCTTCAATGATCTCGCGCACGTCATCGATGCCGGTGCGGGACGCGGAGTCCATTTCCTGCACATCGACATTGCGCGATTCGGCGATGGTGACGCAGGGATCGCACTGCCCGCAGGGTTGAATGGTGGGTGATGTGCGCTTGCCATCTGGCCCGATGCAATTGAGTGCCCGGGCGATGATGCGGGCCGTGGTGGTTTTGCCCACCCCGCGCACGCCGGTGAGCATGAAGGCATGGGCGATGCGGCCGGACGCAAAGGCATTGGAAAGGGTGCGGACCAGGGCTTCCTGCCCGATCAGGCCGGTGAAATCGGAGGGGCGGTATTTGCGCGCCAGAACGCGGTAGGGCTCAGGCGCTGAGCCCAGATCGAGGGACAGGTCGGACATGGCGACACTATAGCAAGCGCTGCCCGAAACGGGGCCGGAAAATGACGGATAATTGTGGAGAAGGAGCGTCGGCGAGAGCCGGAGCGACCAAAAATAAGGTGGAAGCCGGCACGACCCGAAGCAAATTCGTTACGGCGTTCGCGGGGCAAAAGCCCTGGCGGGCTTTCGCTTTTCCCGCTCACCGTTCCCGACCTGACCGGATTAGCGGTGGAAGCCCGCCTGACCCGGACCGGATTCGTTACGGCTGCTTCGTTCCCGACCTGACCGGGTTAGCGAGCGGTCCGTCCAAGCGAACTTCCGGGGCGGGATATAGGCTTTGGCACCGAAAAATGCGAGTCGAAAGCCATGCCGGGATTGTTCCTGACCCTTGTGATTGGCCTGATTGCGGCCCTGTTCGCCAGCGTGGGGCAGGCGGGCGGCGCGGGCTATGTGGGGGTGATGGGCCTGTTCGGCTATGGCACGGGCGCGATCAAGCTGACCGCCCTGACGCTGACCGTGCTGGTTTCCACCATCGGGATTTTCGGTTTTGCCCGGGCCGGGCTGGTGAAGCTGCGCGACTGGTATCCCTTTGCGCTGTTGGGCGTACCCGGCGCGGTGGCGGGCGGGCTCATCAACCTTCCCGGCGGCTGGTATCGCGGCATTGTTGCGGCGCTGTTGTTGCTGGCGGCGGCGCGGATGATTTTTTCGGCGCGCGGCGCCGGTGCGGCGGATCAGAGCGCGTTGGCTGCGCCACCTTTTGCGCCGTCTGTGCTGGGGGGCGGAGTGATCGGTTTCATCGCCGGGATCAGCGGCATGGGCGGCGGGATATTTGTGGTGCCGCTGGTATTGTCTTTGAACTGGGCGCCGACGCGGCGCGCCGCCGCGATTGCCCAGGTCAACAATCTTTATACCGCTGCCGCGGGTCTGGTTGGCGTGACGGCGGCGCATCCGGCGGTGCCGCCGAACCTGCCGGTGTGGGCGCTGGCGGCGGGCATTGGCGGATTGCTGGGCGCATGGGCCGGCGCAAAACATCTGCCGGTGACGGCGCTGCGTTACATCCTGGCGGCGATTTTGATTGTGTCGGGACTGAAGCTGGCGATCGGCTAGCGCTATTTCTTTTTCTTGCGATCGGCGGCCTTCACCTGATTGACGGCGGCGCGCAGCAATTCGCTGCCCACTTCGGAGAGGCGATGCACATCAACAATCATCTCCATCACAATGCGCACCTTGGTGTCGCCATGCGGTTCGGTGGAAATGACTTTGACGGTGGTGGCCGGAAAACTGGACATGGGAGCCCCCTGCGGAGAGGCAGAATTGTATCCCAGCGTACAGTCAGGGGCAATCGCCGGTGGCGTTACGGCATATCCTCGCGGAAAGGATGCGCCGGGTAAGCGCCTAAAACAGTGAGACGCGTGGTGTAAAACGCCAGTTCATCCAGGGCCCGTTTCACCGGCGCATCTTCGGGATGGCCCTGAATATCGGCATAGAATTGGGTGGCGTTGAA
>CAIXUE010000241.1 GCA_903922545.1 uncultured Alphaproteobacteria bacterium
AGGTCGCCGCCGAGCGTCTGGCCGCGGTGATGGAAAGCGTGGCGGAAGCTTCAACGCCCAATCTGGTGATTCCTGATGTTGACCAAAGCTGAAGCCCGCAAAATCGCCCTCGCCATGCCGGGCACTTCGGAAGGGCCTTATTTCGGCAAGCCCGCCATCTTCGTTGGTGAAGATTATCTCTGCCGCATCCACGACAAGGAAGATGCGGTAGTTCTGCGTACCGGCTCGATGGAAATGCGCGAAGTGATGCTGGAGGCTGAGCCCAGGCTTTTCTACATCACCGACCATTATAAAAGTTTTCCGGTGATTCTGGCGCGGCTGAAGGCGCTGGACAAAAAGACGCTCAACGAATTGTTGGCGGCGCGCATTCTGCGGATCGCAGAAAAATCCGCGAAAAAGAAACCCCGCAAGCCCGCAAAAAAGACTCTCAAAAAGCCCGTGAAAAAGAAGCGCGGTTAACAAAGGCCTTACCCAAAACTCCGACAATGGCGGCATGACCAGCCGCCTGCCCAGTTGCGAGTTTCCCGCCGAATGGTGCGCCGTGGGCGCCACCATCGCGGTGGATTGGGTTTGGGCTGAGACTATCCAATTCCATCTTCTGCTGGGCTGGCAGGCAGCCGTCACAATCGCGGCCATCGCCACCGTCTATGCGCTGGTGCGGATTTTTCTTGCCCCCCGCTTCGCGCTGCTGGCGGAATATTTCTGCCTGTCGCTGGCCGGCACTGCCGCGCTGCTGGTTTTCTCGTATCTGTGCCTGGCCTCCGCGCACGGCCCGCTGGTGGATCAAGATCTGCTGGCGGCAGACCGGGCGCTGGGTTTTGACTGGCTGGCGCTTTACCGCGATCTGCTGGCGCATCCGCGCCTCTTCATGGCGGGCAAGCTGATCTACCAGAGCCTTTTGATACAGGGTCTTTACTGCACCCTTCTGCTGGGCCTGATGCAGCAGCGCGCGCCCATGAAAGAATTGTGGCGGCTGACTTTTATCGCCAGTGTGCTGTGCTGCCTGGGCGCGCTGCTGTTTCCCGCGCTGGGGCCTTACAAGATTTTCGGCTTTGAACCCGAAGGCGTCTTCCTGCCCGATATGGAGCATCTGCTCAGCCATCGCGATCTTGTCTTCTCGCCCGGCAGCATGACCGGCGTGGTCTGCTTTCCCTCGCTGCACACGGTGATGGCGCTGGCCTATCCGTATGGCCTGCGCCGTACCGGACCGATTTTTTATATTTTCCTGATCCTCAACGGCCTGATGCTGTTCACCATCCCGTTCTTTGGCGGGCATTATCTGGTGGACATGATCGCGGGCGTGGGCGTGCTGCTGGTGTCGGTGGCCGCCGTGCGCTGGCTGGGATCGGCCAGAAGCAAATCCGCTCCCGCACCGCAGGGTCTGGCAGAGCCTGCTTAACGCGGGCTGCGCTTCGCCAAAATGCGCTGAAGCGTGCGCCGGTGCATGTTCAGCCGCCGCGCCGTTTCCGACACGTTATGGCCGCACAGTTCATAGACGCGCTGAATATGCTCCCAGCGCACCCGGTCGGCCGACATGGGATTTTCCGGCGGCTTGGGCTTGGTGCCCGGAATCGCCATCAGCGCGGCCAGAATGTCATCGGCATCCGCCGGCTTGGGCAGATAATCGATGGCGCCATATTTCACGGCCGCCACGGCGGTTGCGATATTGCCGAAACCGGTCAGCACCACCACCCGGCTTTCGGGGCGAATGGTGTGCAATGTTTCCACCACATCCAGGCCATTGCCGTCATCCAGCTTCAGATCCACCACCGCATAGGCGGGCGGCGCTTCCTTGGCCCGCGCCTTTCCTTCGGCCACCGACTCGGCAATCGCCACGGTAAAGCCGCGCGTTTCCATCGCACGAGCAAGCCGTTCCCGCAGGGGGCGGTCGTCTTCCACGATCAAAAGCGTTTTTTCATCCGTCATCGGGGCGGGACATAGTACCCCAAAGAGGGGTGCGTCAATCAGTTCTGGTGGCTGGCGGCTCTGCGCCGTCAATCACGCCCCGTGCCCATAATATAGACACGCGCGCGCCGCCCCCGTGCGGATTGTCCGCTTTAACCACACCGCCCGTCTGTTCCAGCAGCACTTTGGCGATGAAAAAACCAAGCCCCATGCCTTCATGTTCGTCCAGGGAACCGCGCGGGCCCATCTCGGTCTCACCCAGGGCGTGATGGCCCGGACGCGAGGTCACATAAGGCTCGCCGATCTTTTCATAAATCTCCGGCGCAAAGCCCGGACCGTCATCCTCGATCACCACCGCCAATTGCGTGTCATTCCAGCTGGCGGCGATGCTCACCCGGCTGGAAGCAAAGTCGGCGGCATTTTCGATGATGTTGCCCAGCCCATGCAGCAGTTCCGGCGCACGCCAGACTTGCGGCTGCGCGCCGCCCGTATCCGGCGCGGTGACAACAATCTTCAGATCGTCATCGCGAAACGGCGCGGCGATATCATCCAGCAGCGCCCCCAGCGGCAGGCGCGCGGTGGCGCCCAGCATGCCTTCCTCGGGATTGGCCAGCCGCGCGATGATGGCGCGGCAGCGTTCGGCCTGCGCCCGCAGCAGGCGCACATCTTCAATCTCCGGCGAATTTTCCTTCATGCCGCGTTCCAGCTCCCGCGCCACCACCGCAATGGTGCCCAAGGGCGTGCCCAGCTCATGCGCCGCCGCGGTGGCCAGCGCGCCGATGGAGGCGAGCCGATGTTCCCGCGCCAGGGCCAATTGTGTGGCGGCAAGGCCCGCCGACATGCGGGTGGATTCCGAAGCAATGCGCCAGGCATAAACAGACGTGAACCCGATACCGATCACCAGCGCCGCCCAGATGCCGCCCTGGTAAAGCTGCGGCAGCATCAACGGCTCGCCGGCCGGCCAGGGCAGCGGGCGATGCACAATGCCGATGATGGAAACCGAGACAAAAGCGATAGCCGCCAATATCAGTGTATTGCCCAGATTAAGCGTCGCCGCCGCAATCACCACCGGGGCCACGAACATCAGGGCAAAGGGATTGGCGATGCCGCCGGTAAAATACAGCAGCGCCGCAAGCTGCACCACGTCGAACGCCAGATAGATGGTGGCTTCGCGATTGGCCAATCGATGGCTTGGCGGATAGCGCACCGCCAGCACGACATTCAGCACCACACTGGCCGCAATCGCCGCCACGCAGTAACTCAGCGGCAGAGGATAACCCAGCGCGAAATAGACCATGAAAAGCGCAGCCGATTGCCCGGCAATGGCCAGCCAGCGCAGGTTCGACAGGGTGCGCAGCCGCACCCGCCCCCGTTCCTCACCGGTGGGGGACGGATAATAAACCCGGGGCCTGCCCGCTTTCGCCCGCTCCCTCGCCGCCACTGCTCTTTCCTCTTTGCGCGGCCGATATTAAAGCATGGCCCCATGTTTAAAACCAAAGAGGCACTCATCCCCTATCTGCTGCTGATCGCCGCCATGGCGGGCGGCCTGATCTGGCATGAAAGCGAGAATGTGCCGGGCCTGGGCCGCACCGTCACCAGCGGCCAGATCGCGGTGGGCGGGCCCTTCACCCTGACCGATCAGAACGGTGCGCGCCGCTCCAGCAGCGATTTTCGCGGCAAATATCAGCTGATTTATTTCGGCTACAGCTTCTGTCCCGATGTCTGCCCCACCACTTTGGCGGTGATGTCCCAGGCGCTGGACAAGATGGGCATCGACGCCAATCGCATCGTCCCCATCTTCATCACCGTCGATCCCGAACGCGACACGCCGCAGATTCTGAAAAAATACATGGAAGCTTTCGGGCCGCGCTTTGTCGGTTTTACCGGAAGTCTCAAAGATATCGCCGCGGTGGAAAAAGAATATCGCGTCTATGCCAAGAAACAGAAGCTGGATAACAGCGGCAATTACGGCATGGACCATTCCAGCGTGATCTATCTGATGGGGCCGGACGGGCGCATCGTGACCTTCTACGACGAGCTGGTTTCGCCCGACGCGCTGGAAAAAGATCTCAAAGCGAAGATTTAAGCCCCCTGTCATGGCCCGGGAATCCGGGCCATCCAGGTGACACCACACCAGCGTTTGAAAATTCGCGGCGTTTGTATTTTTTACAGAAGTGACGTTTCACCTGGATGGCCTGCACGCCGGCAGGCCATGACAAAGGCGTTAAAGCGCCGGAACCGGAATGCCATTTTGATGGCACGCGGCGAATAATGTGTTCTGCATCAAACACACAATCGTCATGGCGCCCACACCACCCGGCACCGGCGTGATCGCGCCGGCCACTTCTTTGGCGGCATTGTAATCCACATCGCCCACGATCTTGGTCTTGCCGTCACCGGCATCCACCCGGTTGATGCCCACATCAATTACCACCGCGCCCGGCTTGACCCAGTCGGCGTGCACGAATTCCGGCTTGCCGATGGCGGCCACCAGAATATCGGCGCGCCGCGCCAGCGCCGGAAGATCGCGCGAGCGCGAATGCGCCATGGTGACGGTGGCATTGGCCGCCAGCAGCAACTGCGCCGCCGGCTTGCCGAACAGCAGCGAACGGCCGATCACCAGCACGTCTTTGCCGCTGATGTCGCCGACATATTCCTTCAGAAGCAGCATCACACCGGCCGGCGTACACGACACCAGATGCGCCCGGCCCGACAGCAGCAGCCCCGCATTCTTGGGGGTCAACGCATCCACATCCTTGGCGGGATCCAGCGTGTCCAGCACCGAGACTTCATCCAGCGCCTTGGGCAACGGCAGTTGCACCAGAATGCCATGCACCGATTTGTCGGCGTTCAGCTCACGCACCTTCGCCAGCAGCGTCTCCTGGCTGGTGTCGGCGGGCAGCGCCACATGCACCGATTTGAATCCGATCGCTTCGGCGGTCTTGCCCTTGTTGCGGACATAAACTTCCGACGCCGGATCATTGCCCACCAGCACGGTGGCAAGCCCCGGCACCAGGCCGTGTTCGGATTTCAACCGCGCGGCGGCGGCGGCGATCTTTTCGCGCAACTTGGCGGCGCTGGCTTTGCCGTCAATGACGATGCCGGTCATGGGATCAATAAACGCCGCGATAGGAAAAATACTGAATGCTGTATTGCAAGAACCAGATCAGCAGCAGCACCACGATGGGCGAAAGATCCAGCCCGCCCACCGAGGGGATGACCTTGCGGATCGGGCGGAACACCGGCTCCGTCAGCGCCATCAAAATCCGCAGCGCCGAGCGCACGAAGTTGTTGTGGACGTTGATGACATTGAAAGCGGTCAGCCAGCTTACGATCACCGCCAGGATCACGACCCATTTGTAGAATTCCAGGATCTCGACCAGCAGGGCGGCGATGGGGTTCAGCATGGGGTTGTTTTAACGACCGGAACCGGCCCGGAGCAAGCGCGGCTTCGGTTTGCCCCCGAAATCCTTGCAAACTTGACGGCTCCCGCCCTGCTTCCTAAAACCCCCTTCCCGTCGCACTACCCTGGCGGGACCGGTTTCGGGGCTGTAGCTCAGTTGGGAGAGCGCCTCGTTCGCAATG
Organism: uncultured Alphaproteobacteria bacterium; assembly: GCA_903922545.1. Next base: position 5,491 of record CAIXUE010000241.1, read on the forward strand.
AGGAGGCCAGCGGTTCGATTCCGCTCAGCTCCACCATCCTCTCAGGATGGTTGCCCGAACCGAGATTTCCTTCACCTTTCCAAAAGAGCCAGCGGTTCTGCCCGGCCTCGCGGGCCTTTGGCCCGCTGTGGCGTTCGCCGGGCAAAAGGTCCCCCGGACCTTTTGCTTATTCCGGCTCACCCGCTCAGTTCCACCATCCTTTTCGGATGGGCGCCCGAACCGAAAACACCCCCGTTATTAGAAATTCTTTACCGTTCCGAGGGTTAACTGGCGCCCATGCGCCCGCGCCTTCTGCTTCTTGGTCTGGCAACCGCCCTTGTGGCGGCGGCGCCCGCCTTTGGCGATGACGCCAAGGACCAGAAAAAGCCCGAACACAAAGTCACCCAGTCGGTCAGCTATCTGGAAGTCGATCCGATCTACACCACCATCGTCGGCGACAATCAGGCCGCCGGCATGTTGATGGTGGGCGTGGGTCTGGATGTGCCCAACGCGGCCCTTCGCGATGAGGTCAACCGCTCCATGCCGGTGCTGCGCGACGCCTATATCCGCAACCTGATGGCCTTCACCGCCGGCGCGGTGCGCACCGATGCCCAGCCGGATGTGACCATGATCGCCGACCGGCTTCAGGCCGTGACCGACCGCGCCCTGGCGAAAAAAGGCGCGCATGTGTTGCTGGCGCAAGTCGCTCTGCGCGTCACCAAATAATATTTCAACTTTTGCGCGCCCGAATCGGCGCTTAGGCTTGCCTCCGGCCCGAATCGCCGGAAAGGCCCATGAGCTTCGCCAAACCCGCCACCGGATTGATGCCGCCGCTGCTTCTGCTCGGCCTGTCGGCGGCTGCGTTGCTGTTCGATCCGTTCGGCGCGGTCAGCGCCCTTCAGGGCAAGCTGTTCGACACCTACCAAACCCGCCTTACCGCGCCCGCTGACACCAGCGTGGAACTTGTCACGCTCGACTCTGGCAGCCTTGCCCATTACGGCCGCTGGCCCTGGCCCAACGAAGGATTGGCCGAACTGGCCAAGGGCGCATCGGGCGCCACCGCCCTGGTCTTTGTCAGCCCGCTTGACCGGCCGCAAAGCGATTCCTTTCCCGCGCCACTGGCGTCCGCCTATGCCGTGGTCCCGGTGCTGTTGGGCGTGGGCGGCCTTGCCCCCCACACACTCGCGCATTTCGATTATCGCGGAAGCAAAAGTCCCTTCGGCACCGCGCCGGATTTTTCCGCCGCCGCCGGGCCCAGCACGGCAATAGCCCGCGCCGCCAAGGGCCTTGGCGCACCCAATTTGATCGCGGACCGTGACGGCGTGGTGCGCCGCATGCCCACCGTGTTCCGGCTTGATAAGCAGCTGATCCCTTCTCTGGCGGCGGAAACGGCACGGCTGGCTGGTGACGCGCCGTCCCTCACCTTCGAGGACGATGAGAAGGATATATTCGCGCTGCATTGGGGCATCGCCGGCATGTCCGCGCTTGACCTGCCCGGCCACGCCATCCCCACCGATGGCGATGGTCGTTTCTGGCTGAACTTCCAGAAAATGCCGCAACGCATTTCTGCCAGCACCTTGCTCAATCACGAACTGGAACCGGCCAGCCTGGAAGACAAAATCCTGGTGCTGGATACGCCCGAAGAAAAAGTGATGACGCCCACCGGCCTGCAGACAACCGGCGCGGTCATTGCGCAAGGCATCCAGAATTTGATGGCCGGAATGGCGCTGTCGCGCCCCAACTTCGCATTGCCTGCCGAATTCTGGAGCCTGCTTCTCACCGGCGGCACCGCCATGCTGCTGATGACCCGATACCGTTTTCATTGGGCGGCGCTGTTCACCGGCCTTTGTGTTCTGGTGGGATTTTATATTTCCTGGCTGGCTTTCGCCCATGGCCATCTGCTGATTGACGCCGCCTCGCCCGCGTTGGGATTGATATTTGTGTTCCTTTCCGGCGCCCTGATGCGCTCGCGCGAAGTCGCCGTGGCGCGGGCGGGCCTGCGGCTGGCCTTTTCGGATTCGCTTCCCCGCGCCAGTATTGAGCGCATCGCCCATACGCCCGCTCTGTTGTCCATCGAAGGCGAAACCCGCACCATTTCCTATCTGGTCTGCGGCGTGCGGGGCCTGGCGGAACTGGCCGCTTCGCTGCGCGACAATCCCAAGGCTTTCACCGACATCATGCAGCGGGTGATGTCGCCTTTGATGGATCAGGCGCTGGCCCATGGCGGCACCATCGACCGGCTTACCGCCGACGGTTTCGCCGCATTCTGGAATGCGCCGCTGGATGACACCGAACATGCGCTGCATGCCTGTGACGCCGCTGCCGGCATGTCGGTGATGGCCTCGCGCATCAGCGAAAAGATCGCACTGGAGCGCGGCCCATCCGTTCCGCCGCTGGAAATCGGCGTTGGCGTCGCCACGGGACAAGTGATCGCGGGCGGCTTCGGCGGCGCCGGCCGCATGGGCTACAGCGTCAATGGCGAAGTGGTGCAGCTTGCGGCGCAGATACAGGCGCTTTCGCCGCAATATGGCCCGGCGGTGATCGTGGCGGAAGAAACCCAAAATCTGGTGGCGCGCGAATTTGCTTTTCTGGAAGTGGATTATATCGCCGCCGGCGGCACCGACGCGCCGCTTAAATTGTTTGCGCTTCTTGGCAATCCGGTGGTGCGCGCCTCACCCAAATTCCGCGCCCTGATCGCATTTCACGACCATATCTTTACGTCCCTGCGCCGCCAGCAATGGGCCAAGGCCCGCGCGCTCATCAGCCAGTGCCGCAAGCTTTCCGGCGCCAGCCAGAAGCTTTATGACCTGCATCTGAACCGCATCAGTTACTTTGAACACAATCCTCCAAGCCCTGAATGGGATGGAGCCTTCAGACCTATTCTGAAATAATCGCCTCGCCATAATGAGCCTGCGGCGCGCCGGTCAGCGCCGCCCACATCTGGTCGCCCCAGGAAAAATGCCACCATTCATCGGGATGGCCGGCAAAGCCTTCTTCCACCATCAGCCAATGCAGCAGCCTGCGATTGGCGCGCGCTTCCTGGTCGGAAAAGGAAAAATTCTCAGGCGCAAGATTTTCAAAGCGGTCGCGATTGGCAAGCTCCGTCACATCGTCAAACAGCGAGCCCATCCACACCGTTTCCCCGTCTCGCCATTTGAGGGTCAGATCAACTGCGCCGCCGGTGGCATGCGGCGCTGGCGAATTTTCATCTGTCGAAGGCGCCGCCCAGTAACGCTCTACCTCTTCGCTCAAGGCCGCGCCCGACAAATGCGGATGATGCTGTTTCAATTCGCGCGGCATCCAGACATCGTGAAAATAGGCCTGCACCGCGCGCGGCCGCCAGGCATCGAACAGGAACAGCTCCAGCCCCGCTTCGCCGGCCCGTTCATTTACCTTGCAAAGCTTTTGCGCCACGCTCTGCCGCAGCAAAAGCTTTTGCGTCGCTCCTTCCACCCGCTGCCAGTAAGGCGGATTGCGGTCGCTGGCGTAAAAATTCTCGCCTTTCAGGCCCTGCTCGCGCGCCTCCACCACTTTCTCGCAGAACAAGACGTTGTCGCGATGAATGGGAATGCGTTTGCGGAAATCCTTGCGCGCCGCCCGCGCCGCTTCCTGCGGGCCAATAGGCCGCTGGCGCAGGGCTTCCAGGCTTTTGAAATGGCTCATGGCGAAGGCTAGATTACCCACGATGGGTGACGAAGCAAATTTGGTGGCGGCCTACCGGGCGGCGCGGCGGGCTTTTATCGCGGCTTGCGAAAGCGCGCAGGCCGATGACATTGCCCGCGTGCATCCGGCGCGCGGGCCTGACGGCAAGCCGCTCTTTTGCGACAGCGCCGCGTTCGGGCCGCGTTTGGCAACGCGGGGGCTGGTGCTGATCGCCGATGGCGGCGGCGCGATCCATGCGCTGATCGGGCAAGCGCCCAAACTCCCCAAGGATGCGCGACTGGTCGCCATCCACGCCCTGGATCCTTACGCCCGCGCTTTTGGCAAACCCGGCCAGCCCGCTGACTGGCCGGCCAAAACCCTGGCCACCATTGTGGGCGAAGATTTGGCCAAGGCGAAAAAGCTCACACTATTGGACCTGGAGGGCATCCTGCCGGACGCCATGGTTGTAGCGGCTTTGCCCGGTATCGCCGTCACATACCGGCAGGTGAAACCGGAACATGCCCAGCAGGCTTTTCTGGCGGCGATTGCCGCGCTTTGAGGTTATGGGTTATAGGATTTCGCGATAAGCGCCCGTAGCTCAGCTGGATAGAGTGCTGCCCTCCGAAGGCAGAGGTCATAGGTTCGAATCCTATCGGGCGCGCCACTCATTTTCCGAGGTCATAGGTTCTTTCGCCGGGGCAAAAGGTCCACCGGACCATTTGCTTATCCCGGCTCAACCCATCGGGCGCGCCACGCCTAGCTTTTGTTAGCGAGCCGTCCATCGCGGCAGCGTATGGATGCGAGCTTACAAAAGCTGGTGCCCTGCGAGCGAAGCGAGCGGGCCGGTCTATCCGCAATTCTCTTGGCTAGATTTTTCCCAGATCCGCCGGCTTTTGCATGGTGACGCTCAGATCGTTCACGATCCCGGTACCGAGCGAATAAACCCAGCCATGCACGCTGATGCTCTGGCCCCGCGCCCAGGCGTCCTGCACGAACAAATCCGAGGCGACATTCTTCACCTGGCGGCGGACATTCAGTTCGCAGAGCCGGTCCAGGCGCTTTTTCTCGTCCGGGATCGCGGTCAGTTCGGCGTGATGGTCTTCATAGACTTCGCGGATGGGGTGCAGCCAGTGATCCACCAGGCCCAGCCGCTTGCCGCTGACCGCCGCGGCGATGCCGCCACAGCCATAATGACCGACCACGATAATGTGCTTGACCTTGATCACATCCACGGCGAATTGCAGCACCGAAAGGTAATTGGCGTCCTGCGGCGGAGCCAGGTTGGCGACATTGCGATGGACGAACAATTCACCCGGCGCCAGATCCACAATCTCATTGGCCGGCACCCGGGAATCCGAACAGCCGATCCAGAGATATTGGGGGCCTTGCTGCGCTTCCAGCCGCTTGAAGAAATCGGGGTCGTGCTGGACCATGCGCTCGGCCCAGGCGCGATTATTGGCTTTCAGGTCATCCAGCATATTTTCTGTCTAAACCTACTTGCGCCGCCAGACCAGCAGCTTTGAGGTCTGAAGCTGCACCACCTCGCCCTGCTGGTTTTTGGTCTCGCTTTTCAGGGTGATAAAGCCCCGGTCGGGCTTGCTGCGGGAGGGGGTCACCTCCAGCACCTCGCTTTCCACGCAAAGAATATCGCCGGGCCGGGCGGGCCGGGGCCAAGACAGCTCCACACTGGCCCCGATCATGCCGCCCGCCAGGGCCGGGCCGGAATCCACCTGCAGGCGCATGGAGATGGCGGCGGTGTGCCAGCCAGACGCCGCCAGCCCGCCAAAGAAGCTGTGCCGGGCCGCTTGCGGATCAGTGTGGAAAGGCTGCGGGTCGAAATCGCGGGCGAAAGCCATGATCTCGTCTTCGTTCAGGGCATGGGTGTGGGTTTTGAAGCGCTGCCCCGGCTTGATGTCTTCCAGATAAAGCACATCGCGCATGGTCTTTGGTCCGCTTCTCAAGCCCATCTCATTATAACGGGCAATGGAACGACTGTCGCAGTTGGCGATTTAACTTTCCTTGGGGGACTCGTCTGTCGCCAAATGGGACCCATTTTCAACGGAGAGATATTCATGGCCAAAGCCAAAAAATCCAAAGCAAAAAAACCCGCCAAGAAGAAAACCAAAGCCGCAAAGGCCAAGCCCGCCAAAGCGCGCCGCGCACCGGTGAAGGCTAAAAAGGCCAAAAGCAAAAAAACCGCTGCCCGCAAGCCGGTTGCCCGCAAACCGGTGAAGACGGCGAAAAAGCCTGTCGCCAAAAAGAAGAAGCAAATTGTGGGCGAAGGCGACTACGCCGCCACCCGCGCCTTCGACAAGGATCAAACCACTTTTGTGAAGCGCAACAAGGCCAAGATCCCGGAACTGGCCCGCGAAGCCGAAAAGGCGCTGGACGGACCGGAGGGCGATTCGCTGCGCGCCGCCGAACAGGAAGCGATGAACCGCTCCACCATCGACTGATCAGCAAAGCTTTTAAAGCGCCGCGGGTCCGAAAGGGCTCGCGGCGTTTTTATGCCTTGTCGGTCGGTTTGAAGTCGAGAGCTGCACCATTGGTGCAATATCTGAGACCTGTCGGCTGCGGCCCATCCTCGAAGATATGTCCCAGATGACCGCCGCAAGCGGCGCAGTGAAACTCCGTGCGCACCATGCCATGGCTGCTGTCGCGGGTGGTTTCCACCGCGCCGGGTTTGGCGTCGTAAAAGCTGGGCCAGCCTGAACCGCTTTCATATTTGGTCTTGGCGTCGAACAGTTCGGCGCCGCAGCCGGCGCACATGAAGCGCCCGGCCCGCTTTTCATGATTGAGCGGACTTGAGCCAGGCCGCTCCGTGCCGTGTTCCTTCAGAATGTGATGCTGTTCGGGGGTCAGTTTGGTCATGGCGTTTCCTTTCCCGTGAATATAAGCGCGAATTGGCGCGCGCCAAGTTAGGGCGCTTCGCTCACCGTCATTTTCAGCATTTCATCCAATGTGCCGGTGTTGCCGAAAGCAAAATTGGCGTCATAGGCGATATCATCGACTTTCCACCCCGCTTCATTGGTCAGGACCAGGGTATCAGTCCAGCTTGCCGATTTCTGGCCGGGATCCTGGCGCGAAAGCGCGATGGCACAGCGCTGAATTTTGGCGTCACCCCGGCAGACGCCGACCTTGAACTGGGTGGGACCTTCAAACAGCGAGGAAAAAATATCGCCTTCGATCAGGGGCGGCGCGTCCTTGTTCCTGGCCTTGAAGCGCGCCTCGGCGGCCGCGCCATCCGACAGCAGCTTGTTCAGACGGGCGCTCAAAAGCGGCTGGAAGCGGACGCGGGTTGCAGCATTTGGAACGCCGCCGCCCGAGGCGCCCGCCGCCACCGAGGCGGAATAAAACGCGTTCGCCGCCGCCGTGAGGGCATCCTGCGCCCTTGCCATCACAGGCATCAGCAGCAACAGCCCCAGGGCGGCGGCTTTTCGCATTATCTGGCTTTCAGGGAATCGCGGATTTCGCGCAACAACAGCACATCTTCCGGCGTGGCGGGCGCTGGCGCCGCTTCTTCGGGCTTGTGCACCAGCTTGTTCATCTGGCGGATCAGCATGAACAGCACAAAGGCCACAATCATGAAATTGATCACGGCATTGACGAAGATACCGTAATTGATGGTGACGTCCTTGGCGGCCTTGGCGGCGGCCAGCGTATCCACCGCCCGGTCGCCTTTCAGCACGACAAAGAAATTGGAAAAATCCACGCCGCCCAGCGCCAGCCCGATCGGCGGCATGATCACGTCATTGACCAGGGATGTGACGATGCCGGTAAAAGACGCGCCGATGATCACACCGACCGCCAGGTCGATGACGTTGCCGCGCATGGCGAATTTCTTGAATTCTTCTAACATTATATAGCGCTCCAGAATATGCGGGCTGGAGGCTAATCGCTGACCGGCACCTCAACAAGCGGGGCCAGAACCCATTGCAGGATCAGGGCCACGCCCAATCCGGTCATGGCGCCGATGGTGTTGGCGATAAAATCGAAAATATCGGGATCGCGGCCGGTATAGCCCTGAAGAATTTCCAGCACGCCGCCCAGCAGCACGATGCCGAAAATCGCCCTGGCCAGTCTTTGGCCCCGTTCCAGCACCATGGCCGCCATGGCGGCGAGGCCAAAATAGGCGGTGAAATGCTCAGCCTTGTCCCAACCGAATACCAGACTGAGATCGGGCGGATGGGGTGTGAGTTCGCCCCAAACAATAAGAAGCAGTCCTGGCCAGAACAGCCAGCGTGAAAAAAATCTCGTCATTGCTAAAAACCGAACCCTCCACACCGCCAAGCCCCTTTAACCGCCTGATCATCGTCAGTGATTGTGGCGGCTTTCCGGCAGTGGCGTGGATTTTCTAGGCCGAGCGCACATTGGCGACCAAGGCCTGCGGGATCGTCAGATGGACCGTGACGCCCAGATTGTCGGAATCAACCGCAAGCGCCGCACCCATTTCAGATGTAAGCGCGCGAATGACCCTGAAACCGACGCCGCCGTCTTTTTGCGGATCAAAGCCGACAGGCAGGCCGACGCCGTCATCGGCGATGCTGACACACAGTGTGCCGTCGTTTTTTGATTCGCATGCCACTGTTAACAATAATGGCGCGCCGGCCGGATGGGCATATTTCAGCGCATTGGTGAGAACTTCGCAGATGATCAGGGTAAGGGGCTGCACCAGCCTGGTCAGTACCAGGCATTCGCCGCCGTGATACGTGACCTTGAGCGGCTGCTGCTCCGAGGAAAAAGCCGTAACCAGATTGCTGCAGACATCGCGCAGATGCGGCGCGAGGGAGAGCGAACCCTCATTGGGCACATTGGCCAGCATGCGATGCAGCTGGCTGATCGTGGCGATACGCGCCGCGATGCCATCGAACATCATGCAAATTTCGGCATTGCTGAAGGTCTGGGAATTTTTCCCGACCACACGGGCCTGCATCCGCACCAGCCCCCCAAGCAGGGACAAGCTGTTGGCCACACGGTGATTGGCTTCAGCGATCATGTCGGCGGGGTGAAGAGACTTGTCCATGGGGACCTCCATCGGGCCCCAAGCTGCGCTCTTTTGGAAAGCCGCGCAAATATATTTTCATTACAGATCAATGGCTTACGTTAGTAATCGGCGACTTTTGTACTCTTTATGCCGTTGCTATAAAGGCCCTAAAACGGATATCTTGAGCGCGTTGGGAACTTTGGGACCTCTAGGCTCTTTACTCACAGTGAGTAAGGGGTGAGAGGGTTGTGAGATGAATGATCTGACGCGCGGCGAGCGCCTGCAAATTATGTTGACGCCTGAGGAACTTACGGCCTTGGACAATTGGCGTTTTCAGCGCCGCATGCCCAGCCGCGCCGCAGCCGTGCGCGAACTTTTGAAGCGCGGCCTGGCGGCCGAAGGCTTCGACAGCGCCGATGGCGGCAGCAAATCCCAGGATTTTGGAGTCACCGGCAAATCCCACTCCAGCGGCCGCGACGAGCAGGACGGCCGGGACGAATAGCCGATTCCGGCTTGCCTTTTGCCCATCCTACCCTTTAGAACCCGCGCTCTTTCGGGCCGCCCGGCTGGGCATGCCGTGGCGACCCATGAAAGCGACCGAGGGCCTTCGCCCTCCAGAGGAGAGCAAAATGCCCAAGATGAAGACCAAGTCGGGCGCCAAAAAGCGCTTCAAATTCACTGCGAATGGCAAGATCAAGACCCACCAGGTCGGCAAGCGCCACCGGTTGATCAACAATTCGCCGGCCCGCACCCGCGACCTTCGCGGCACCGCGGTGCTGTCCGAATCCGAAACCCAGCGCGTCAAGCGCTGGATGCCGTACGGTTGAGGGGGAAATAGACCATGTCACGCACACCCCGTTCCGTACCCAGCCGCGCGCGCCGCAAAAAGGTCCTCAAGCAGGTCAAGGGCCAGCGCGGACGCCGCAAGAACAACATCACCACGGCCAATGCCGCGGCCGACAAGGCGCTGCAGCACAATTATATCGGCCGCAAAGAGCGCAAGCGTAATTTCCGCGCTCTGTGGATCCAGCGCATCAACGCCGCCGTGCGCGAGCATGGCCTGACCTATAGCCGATTTATCTCCGGGCTTGGGGCGGCGGGCATCGCGTTGGACCGCAAGGTTCTTTCCGATCTGGCCATCCATGAGCCCGCCGCGTTCAAGGCTCTGGTGGATCAGGCGTCCAAGGCTTAATCAAATTCCACCAGGGCGAATCGGGGGCCCAAAACCCCCGGCTTTCCTTTTGGAGTTTTGATGACCGACAAGCTGCAATCCGAGTTACTCGCGCAGATCGCCGCCGCTGGCGATGAGGCTGCGCTTGAGACCGTGCGCGTGGCCGCGCTGGGCAAGAAAGGCTCGATCAGCGAGCTTTTGAAATCGCTGGGCGGCATGAGCCCGGACGAGCGCAAGATTCAAGGCCCGCTTCTGAACGGATTGCGCGATGCGGTGAGCGAAGCCATTGCGGCGCGCAAAAGCCAGCTTGGCGATGCGGCGCTGGACGCGCGGCTGGCCGGTGAAAAGCTGGATGTTACGTTGCCCGCGCGCAGCGAGCCGCAAGGCAGCATCCATCCCATTTCCCAGGTGCTGGAAGAAATCACCGCCATCTTCGCCGATCTGGGCTTTGCCGTGGCGGAAGGCCCGGATGTGGAATTCGACGATTATAACTTCACCAAGCTGAACATTCCCGCCGATCATCCCAGCCGCCAGATGCAGGACACATTCTATGTGGCGCCGCAGGGGGATGGCAGCGCCCATGTGCTGCGCACCCACACTTCACCCGTGCAGGTGCGGGTGATGCTGAACCAGAAGCCGCCCATCCGCATCATCTCGCCGGGCCGCACCTATCGCGTGGATTCC
>CAIXUE010000242.1 GCA_903922545.1 uncultured Alphaproteobacteria bacterium
CGAGCTGGTGATCGAAGCGGCGACGGAAGACGAAGTCATCAAGAAAAAAATCTTCCAGGATCTTTCTGGACGGCTGAACGACAAGGCGATGGTGGCGACCAACACGTCTTCCATTTCGGTGACGCGCCTTGCCGCCGCCACCGACCGGCCGGAGCGTTTCATCGGGCTGCATTTCATGAACCCGGTGCCGTTGATGCAGCTGGTGGAAGTGATCCGCGGCATCGCCACTGATGACGCCACCTTCCAGGCGGCGCTGGAAATCGTGCGGCGCGTCGGCAAGACCGCCGCCTATGCCGAGGATTTTCCCGCCTTCATCGTCAACCGCATCATCATGCCGATGATCAATGAAGCGGTTTACACTTTGTACGAAGGCGTGGGGAATGTGGACGCCATTGATACCGCCATGCGGCTGGGCGCCAATCATCCCATGGGGCCGTTGCAGCTTGCCGATTTCATAGGGCTGGATACCTGCCTGGCGGTGATGCAGGTGTTGTATGAAGGGTTGGCGGATTCCAAATACCGCCCTTGCCCGCTGATGGTGAAATATGTTGAAGCCGGGTGGTTAGGAAAGAAAACCGGACGCGGCTTTTACGATTATCGCGGCGAGCACCCCGTACCCACGCGCTGACCTACCCCAAGCGAGAGATGTCCGGCCGCTCGCTCACGCTCGCGGCGTTCGCCCGCTTTCGCAGGTCCACCGGACCTGCTCACGCGCTTCGCGCGCCGCGGCTCACCCACGTCAGCTCCTAGTGAGCGTCTTGAAATAGGAAATAGTGTCCGGCGACGCCCATTCGGCCGGCCCTTCGGCGCGGGCGATGATCGCGCCCTTGGGATCAATCAGCACCGTGGTCGGCAGGGCAAAGACCGTAAGCGCGCGCATCAGCGAGGAATCGCTGTTCCGAAGCGCGCCAAGCTGGCTGACATTGTGGCTTTTGAGGAAGCCGGGAGCGTCAACCTGGGGCCGGTCCATGTTCACCACCAGCACGGTCAGGCCGGGCACCGACGCCTTCAATTTGGCCAGCGACGGCAGTTCCTGGATGCAGGGGATGCAATAGGTCGCCCACATGTTCAAAAGCACGTAATGGCCCTTGTAGGAGGCCAGGGGATGGCTGCCCGCCGCATCGGTTAAAACAACGGCTGGCTCGGCTTTTGCCGGTTTCTGGGCGGTCATCGGTTGGGGCATGCCAGGCCCTGCGTGGACAGGGAGAGGGGCAATCCCATATAGAACGGCCACGGCCAAAAGGCCCAAGATCTTCCGGTTCATAGCTTTTTCCTGGCGGCTTCGATGAGTTCAAACAAGATGTGGGGCGGACGGTTTGAAGCCGGTCCCGCGGCGATCATGGGGGAGATTACCCCCTCCATCGATTTCGACAAGCGCCTGGCGGGCGAAGACATCGCCGGCTCGAAGGCGCATGCGCGGATGCTGGCCGGCGAAGGCATCATTTCCAAGGATGACGGCCAGGCCATTCTGAAGGGCCTGGAGCAGATCGAAAAGGAAATCGCGGCCGGCGAATTCGTCTTCAAGCGGGAGCTGGAAGATATTCACCTGAATATTGAATCGCGGCTGACCGAAATCATCGGCCCGGCGGCCGGACGGCTTCATACCGCCCGTTCGCGCAACGATCAGGTGGCCACCGATTTTCGCCTTTGGGTGCGGGCGGCGTGCGAGCGCGCCGATCATGGTGCGCTGGCGCTGCAGCGGGCGCTGCATGCCCAAGCGGAAAAACACATCGACACCATCATGCCGGGCTTCACCCATATGCAGGTGGCCCAGCCGGTGACATTCGGCCATCATCTTCTGGCCTATGTGGAAATGCTGGCGCGCGACCGGGGCCGTTTTGAGGATACGCGCAAGCGGTTGAATGAATCGCCGCTGGGCGCCGCCGCGCTGGCCGGCACATCTTTCGCCATCGACCGCGACTTCACCGCCGCGGCGCTGGGCTTCGCCCGGCCGATGCGCAATTCCATGGACGCGATTTCGGCGCGCGACTTCGCGCTGGAATATCTGGCGGCGGCCACGATTTTGGCCACCAACCTGTCGCGGCTGGCCGGCGAACTGGTGCAATGGTCCAGCCCCGCATTTGCTTTTGTGCGCCTGTCGGATGCTTTCACCACCGGCTCTTCCATCATGCCGCAAAAGCGCAATCCCGATGCCGCCGAACTGGTGCGCGGCAAGACCGGCCGGGTGCTGGGCGATTTTGTGGCGCTGGCCACCGTGGTCAAAGGCCTGGTGCTGACCTATGGCACCGACCTGCAGGAAGACAAGGAACGGGTGTTCGACGCTGCCGATACCATCGAAGTCTCACTGGCGGCGCTGGCGGGCATGATCGCCGATCTTTCGGTCAATGCCGGCAAGATGCGCAGCCTGGCCGAACAGGGTTATCCCACCGCCACCGACCTGGCCGACTGGCTGGTCAAGGCGCTGAAAAAGCCCTTCCGCGAGGCGCATCATATCGCCGGCAGCATCGTGAAGCTGGCGGAGCAGAAAGGTGTGGGCCTGGATCAGTTGCCGCTGACCGAGATGCAGGCGATTGAACCGGGCATCACCAAGGATGTGCTGGCGGTGTTGTCGCTGGAGGCTTCGGTGCAGGCGCGCATGAGCCTGGGCGGCACCGCGCCGGCGCGGGTGAAAGAGCAGATTGCGTACTGGCGGAGCCATCTGTCATGAGGACCAGGGCCATCCTTGTGCTGGTCGCGCTGGGCCTGATGGTGGCGTCTTGCGGGGTGAAGAACGATCTCACCAAGCCGAACGGCCAGGTGACGCCCAAGGACACGCCAGATCCTTCCAAGCCGCCTTATCCTGTCGGGCGATAGCACATGAATTATTTTTCTTACCAGAACGGTGTTTTCAGCGCCGAAGGGGTTTCGCTGGCGGATCTGGCGGCGCGCGTGGGCACGCCGTTTTATTGCTATTCCAGCGCCACGCTGGAACGGCATTACAAGGTTTTTGCTGAAGCGCTGCCCAAAGACTCGCTGATCGCCTTCGCGGTCAAGGCCAATGGCAATCTGGGTGTTTTGAAAACCCTGGCGCAACTTGGCACGGGCGCCGATGTCGTGTCGGTGGGTGAATTGAAGAAAGCGCGCGCCGCGGGAATTCCGGCGGAAAAAATTGTCTTTTCGGGCGTGGGCAAGACCAACCGGGAAATGCAGGCCGGCCTGGATGAAGGCATTTATCTGTTCAATGTCGAAAGCGAAGCCGAACTGGAAGTCTTGAACCAAGTGGCGCTGGCGGCGGGAAAACGCGCGCGGATCAATCTACGCATCAATCCGGATGTGGACGCCAAGACTCACGCCAAGATCACCACCGGCACGGCGGAAACAAAATTCGGCATTCCCATCGCCCATGCGCGCACGCTGTACAAAAAAGCCGCCAGCCTGAAAGGCATTCAGGTGGTGGGCGTGGATGTGCATATCGGCAGCCAGATCACGGACCTGGAGCCTTTCGCCGCCGCCTTTGCGCGAGTGGCCGAACTGGTGAAGGAACTGCGCGGCGACGGCCATGACATCACCATCCTGGATCTGGGTGGCGGGCTGGGCGTGCCGTATGAAAACAACAACATGCCGCCGCCCGATCCGGCCGCTTACGGCAAGGTGGTGGCGCGGGCCACCGATGGGCTGGGCTGCCGCCTGGTTTTCGAGCCGGGCCGGCTGATCGCCGCCAATGCCGGAGTGCTGGTTTCAGAAGTGATTTACATCAAGCCGGGCGACGCCAAGACCTTTGCGATCATCGACGCGGGCATGAACGATCTGATCCGCCCGGCAATGTACGATTCCTGGCACGAGATTGTGCCGGTGCGGGAACCCAAACCGGGCGCCGAACGCGTTGCCTATGACGTGGTGGGGCCGGTGTGTGAAACCTCGGACCTGTTCGCCGCCGGACGCGCCATGCCGGAACTGAAAGCCGGGGATTTGGTGGCGATTCTGAGCGCCGGCGCCTATGGGGCGGCCATGGCGTCCGCCTACAATGCCCGCCCCCCCGCCCCTGAGGTCTTGGTCAAGGGCGATGACTGGGGCATGGTACGGGCGAGACAGACTTATGACGATCTTATCGCCCAGGACACTATCCCCGACTGGCTCCGCGACTGATCCGGCGGGCCGGCTTTCGCGCGCCATCACGCTGGCGCGGGCGAGCCTGGCTGCCGAACGGTTTCTGCCCGCCTTATGGCCCGCCCTGGGCTTTGCCGGGTTTTATCTGGCCCTGGCGCTCAGCGGATTTTTCGCCCTCATTCCCTGGAGCGTGCAGGCGCTGCTGCTGGCCGCCGCCATCACCGCCATCGGGCTTTCGGTTGATTCCGGCTTTGCCAATTTTTCCTGGCCCAATTGGCGCGATGGCGCGCGGCGGCTGGAGATCGACAGCGGTTTTGTTCATCGGCCAATTTCCGAAGGCCATGACCGGCTGATCGGTGAAGACCCATTCGCCCTGGCGCTGTGGCGGCTGCATCAGGCCCGCAGCATCGCGTTCGACAAATTGCGCATCCGTTTTCCCGCGCCTGATCTTTCGGCGCGCGATCCGCGCCATTTGCGTTATGGCGTGCTGGTCGTGGTGGCGGGCGCGCTGGTGCTGGCGGGCGCGGACTGGCGGGAACGGCTGTTCCGCGCTTTCGACAGCGGCGCGGGCCTGGCCGTGACGCTGGATGCGTGGGTGGATCCGCCGGCCTATACCGGCTTGCCGCCGGTCTATCTGCCGCCGGGCGAACAAGGCGTGATCGCCGTGCCGGCGGGATCAATCCTGAACCTGCGCGCCCATGGCGCGGCGCATGCGCCGGGCCTGCAGCTGGGCGTCGCCAATCCGCCGCGCTTTACCGGCGACAATGGCGAATATTCCGATACCGCCAAAATCATGCGCGACGGGCGCGTCCGGGTGCGTTCCAGCGGACATGTGGTGGGCAATTGGCGCATTCATGCGATTGTGGACCGCGCGCCGGTGATCAGCTTCGACAGCACGCCCAAACCGACCGAGCGTCAGGCGATGCAGATTTCCTTTCACGCCAGCGATGATTATGGCGTGACGGGCGCCGCTATCGTGATCACGCCGCATGGGCGGCCGGGCGAGCCGCTATCGGTGGATTTGCCGCTGGCGGCAGCCAAAAGCGTGGCCCAGACAAATTACGAAGACCTGACCGCCCATCCCTATGCCGGACTGATGGTGGACGCGCATCTGCAGGCGCGCGACGCCACCGGCCAGATCGGCAAAAGCCGCACCATCACCTTCCGCCTGCCGGCGCGGGTGTTCACCGATCCGTTGGCGCGGGCGCTGATCGAACAGCGGCAGAATCTGGCGGCCAGCGATGCCAACGGCAAAACCCAGGTGGCGATGGCGCTAGACGCCCTGTCCATCGCGCCGGAAAAATTTTATGCCGACAAGCCCGCGCTTTATATGGGCCTGCGCGCCGCTTATTGGGGCGTTCGCACGGCGCGGGGCCAAGCCGATATCGCCCATGTTGAGGATCTGTTGTGGCAGATGGCGATGAGCCTGGAGCAGCAGGGGCTGATGGATGCGGCAGCGGATTTGCGCCGCCTTCAATCGGCCGTCAACCAGGCGCTGGCACAGCACGCACCGCAGGATGTGATCAGCAAGCTTCTGGATCAATATAACCAGGCGATGCAGCGCTATGAGCAGGCGCTGGCCAACAATCCCCCCACGCCGCAGCAGCAACAACAGCAGCAGATGCAGGCGCAGAACCAGCGCAACGTTACCCAGAAAGACCTGGACGATCTTCTGAAAGTGATCAAGCAGCTTGCGGCATCGGGCAACCGCGAACAGGCGGCGCAGATGATGGCCATGCTGCAGCAGATGATGGAAAATCTGCGCATGGCGCAGCAGTCCCAAAGCCAACAGAACAAGGCGCAGAATGACGCCATGCAGAAGCTGAGCGACATGATGGGCAAGGAACGCTCGCTGCTGGACAAGACCATGCGCCAGAGCAACGGCAATGGCGACCCCAAGGAAGGCGGCACGCCAGGGCTGCAGGGCCAGCAGCAGCAACTGCGCCAGCAATTGAATGATGCGATGAAAGGCATGGACCCCAAGCTGGCGGGCAAGCTGGGCCAGGCGGCGCAGGCCATGGACCGGGCGCAGCAGGCGCTGGGTCAGAAGAATCTGGACAATGCCAGCAATGAGGAAAAGAACGCGCTGGACGCGTTGCAGCAGGGCGCCCAGCAAATGGCGCAGCAGGCACAGGACCAGGACGGCCAGAAAGGCCAGGCCAATGATCCTTTGGGCCGCGGCAAAGGCATGTCGGGCACCAATGTGAAGATTCCGGACGCCACCGATCTGGCGCGCACACGCGATATTCTGCAGGAACTGCGCCGCCGCGCCGGTGAACGCGGGCGGCCGCAGCAGGAGCTGGATTATTACGACCGGCTACTCAAGGAATTTTAGGCCGCTCTATATAGTTTTTATATTTTTCGCCGCCCCATTCCGTCTCGAATCCCTACGCCCGCCGGCATGAAGCTGCCTTCCTGAAAGGAAGGCTCCATGCTTGATCTTCTCTTCATCGTTATCGGCCTGGCCTTCCTGGGCGGCGCCATGCTGTACGCGCTGGCCTGCGAGAGGATGTGAGCCATGACGCTGGATTACACCTTGGGCGCGGTCGTTGCCGCTGGCCTGCTGGTCTATCTGATTTATGCCCTGATCCGGCCGGAGAGGTTCTGACATGACCATCAATGGCTGGATCCAGATCGCGCTGTATTGCGCCCTTCTCATCGCCATCACCCGGCCGTTGGGCGGCTATATCACACGCGTGTTCAATGGTGAGCGCACGCTTTTGTCGCCGCTGCTGCGCCCGCTGGAACGCGGCGTTTATGCGGTTTGCGGCGTGGACGAAAAAGAAGACCAGCACTGGCTGACCTATGCCATCGCCATGCTGACTTTTTCCATGGCCGGGTTCCTGAGCCTTTATGCAATCCAGCGCCTGCAGGGCGTGTTGCCGTTCAATCCGCAGGGCATGGCCGCGGTGGGTGAACATCTGGCTTTCAACACCTCGGTCAGCTTTGTCACCAACACCAACTGGCAATCTTATGTGCCCGAAACCACCATGAGCTATCTGACCCAGATGGCGGGGCTGACGGTGCATAATTTCGTTTCGGCCGCCACGGGCATTGCGCTGGCGGTGGCGCTGGTGCGCGGTTTCGCCCGGCGTTCGGCGCGGGGCGTGGGAAATTTCTGGACAGATATGACCCGCTGCACGCTCTATATCCTGCTGCCGATTTGCATCGTGGTTGGGCTGTTCTTTGTCTGGCAGGGCATGCCGCAGACCTTGGGCGCTTATGTGAACAGCGTGACTTTGGAAGGCGTCAAGCAGGCCATCGCGGTTGGCCCGGTGGCTTCGCAGGAAGTCATCAAGATGCTGGGCACCAATGGCGGCGGCTTTTTCAACGCCAATTCCGCCCACCCGTTCGAGAATCCCAACGCCATCACCAATCTGGTTCAGATCATTCTGATCTTTGCGCTTGGCGCGGCGCTGACCAATCTGTTTGGCCGCATGGTGGGCAATGAACGCCAGGGTTGGGCCGTGTTCGCGGTGATGGGCCTGTTGTTCCTGGCCGGCGTGGCGCTGGTGTATCCGGCGGAAGCGGCCGGCAACCCGGCCTTTGCCGCACAGCACATTGATCAGAGCGCATCGGCGCTGCAGGCCGGCGGCAATATGGAAGGCAAGGAGGTGCGTTTTGGCATCGCCAATTCCGCCCTGTTCACCGTCATCACCACCGACGCCAGCTGCGGCGCGGTCAACACCATGCATGACAGCCTGATGCCGCTGGCCGGCATGGTGCCGATGATCAACATCATGCTGGGCGAGATTATTTTCGGCGGCGTGGGATCGGGCCTTTACGGCATGCTGCTGTTCGCCATCCTGGCGGTGTTCATTGCCGGGCTGATGGTGGGGCGCACGCCCGAATATCTGGGCAAGAAGATTGAGGCCAAGGACGTCAAGATGGCGATGCTGGCCATTCTGGTGTTGCCCATGTCCATTCTGGGTTTCACGGCGCTGGCCACCGTGTTGCCGGCGGGACTGGCGGGAATTGAAAATCCGGGGCCGCATGGCTTCAGCGAAATTCTGTATGCCTTCACGTCTGCCACCGGAAATAACGGCAGCGCCTTTGCCGGGCTTTCCGCCAACACGCTTTTCTACAATTCCACTTTGGGCCTGGCCATGTTCATCGGCCGCTTTTTGATGATCGTGCCCATGCTGGCGGTGGCGGGAAATCTGGCGGGCAAGAAAATTGTGCCGGCATCGCTGGGCACCTTTCCCACCGATGGCGGCCTTTTTGTCGGGCTTTTGATCGGCGTGATCCTGATCACCGGCGGGCTGATTTATTTCCCGGCCCTGGCGCTGGGGCCGCTGGTCGAACATCTGGCCATGCAGGCCAGAACCCTCTTCTGAAAGAAGACATCCCATGGACATTTCCAAAAGCCGCAAGCGCACGCAAACCGCGACCATCACCGACCCGAAAATTCTGGTGCCTGCGATCGGCGAAGCGTTCAAGAAACTCGATCCCCGGGTGATGATCCACAATCCGGTGATGTTTGTGGTGGAGATTGTGGCCAGCCTGACCACCATCCTGTTCATTCGCGACCTGGCGACGGGCGCGGGCGGCACCGGTTTTTCTTTCCAGATCAATCTGTGGCTGTGGTTCACGGTGCTGTTCGCCAATTTCGCCGAAGCGGTGGCGGAGGGGCGCGGCAAGGCCCAGGCCGATAATCTGCGCCGCACCCGCAGCGACACCATGGCCAAGGTGCTGGCCGACCAGGCGGCCAAAATCTATTCCCAGAAACCGGCCCAGCTGCTGGAGCGCGGTGATCTGGTGCTGGTGGAACCGGGCGACATTATTCCGTCGGACGGTGAAGTGATCGAAGGCGTGGCGTCGGTGGATGAAAGCGCCATCACCGGGGAAAGCGCGCCGGTGATCCGCGAATCCGGCGGCGACCGGTCGGCCGTCACCGGCGGCACGCGTGTTTTGTCGGACCAGATTGTGGTGCGCATCACCGCGACCAAGGGTTCGACCTTCCTGGACCGCATGATCGCGCTGGTGGAAGGCGCATCGCGGCAGAAAACGCCGAACGAAATCGCGCTGAA
>CAIXUE010000243.1 GCA_903922545.1 uncultured Alphaproteobacteria bacterium
GATCCCATCGATATCGGCGCGGTGACTTCAACCGACGCTCTGCTGGCGATGCAGAAAGAATCCCGCAAGACCTATGTCGATCCCTCGCTGGTGACCTATGCGGTCAAGCTGGTGGCGGCCACGCGCGAACCGCGCAAGGCCGGGCTTTCCAATCACGCCCGCTTTATTCTTTACGGGGCGTCACCGCGCGCCACCATCGGCCTGATCGAAGCGGGCAGGGCGCTGGCCTATCTGCGCGGCCGCGACTATGTCCTGCCCGCCGATGTGGTGGATATCGCACCCGATGTGCTGCGCCATCGCGTCACCCCGTCTTACGAAGCACTCGCCGAAGGCATTTCCGCCGACAAGCTGATTGCCGATATTATGCGCGGCGTGCCCGCGCCCGAGAAAGTGCTGGACAGCCGTGTCGCCGCGAGCGCCTGAAACCATCCTGCGCCGCCTGGACCTGAAAGTCGCGCGGCGGCTGGAGGGTCTGCTTCAGGGCGACCATCGCAGCGCCTTTCGCGGCCAGGGCCTCGATCTGGCGGATCTGCGCGAATATCAATATCACGATGATCCGCGGCATATGGACTGGAACGTCACCGCGCGTTTGCAAATTCCCCATGTGCGCGAATTTCTCGAAGACCGGGAAATCACCGCCTGGTTCCTGCTGGATATGAGCCCGTCGATCGAATTTGAATCTGTCAGTGTGTCCAAGCGTGCCGTACTGGTGGAATTCACCGCCATGGTCTGCCGCCTCTTGGCGGCCAAAGGCAATCGCACCGGCGCGATCCTGTTCGCCAACAAGGTTGAGCGCTTCATTCCGGCGCGCGGCGGCCGCCAGCAACTTCTGGTGCTGCTTGACGCCCTGACCCGTCATCGCAATTCGCGCGGTCCTCAGGTTACGGATCTGACGCGCGTGCTGTCCGATGCCGCCGGTCTGATCAAGCGCCGCTCGCTGGTTTTTGTGGTCTCCGATTTCATCGCCGCGCCGGGCTGGGAAAAACCGCTGGCGCGGCTGGCCAATCGTCATGACGTGATCGCCGTCCGGCTCAGTGATCCGCTGGAATCACGGCTGCCGGATCTGGGGCTTCTGACATTCCAGGATGCCGAAAGCGGCGAACAGGTCTTTGTCGATACCCATGACAAGGCCTTCCGCGGCCGTTTCGCCGCCGCCGCCGAGGAGCGCGAGGATCAGCTCCGCGCCGCGTTCCAGAATGCCGGCGTCGATACGCTGGAGCTTTCCACCGACGATGATGTCACCGATGCGGTGCTGCGCTTTGCTGATATGCGAAAGCACCGTTTCAGCGCCCCGCTGGTGGCGCAATGAACGAATTTCTGTCGCATCCCAGCTGGGACAAGGCGAAGCTGCTGTTCGCCTATCTGCATGTGCCGTCCGTCAGCTTTCTGTGGCCGAGTTTCCTTTGGGGCTTGCTTCTGGTTCCTCTCACGGTTGCGGCCTATGTGCTGCTGTTGCGCCGGCGCAAAAAGGGCGTTTTGAATTACGGCAATCTGGCGCTGGTCCGTCGCGCCATGGGCCCCGTCGGCTGGCGTCGGCATGTTCCGCCCGCGCTGATGCTGGCGGCGCTGGCGGCTCTGATCGTGGCCATGGCGCGGCCCACCGCCGAAGTCAGCCTGCCATCCACCCGCGCCACCGTCATGCTGGCGATGGATGTGTCCGGCAGCATGCGCGCCTCCGACGTCAATCCCTCGCGTATCGAGGCCGCGCAGGCCGCCGCCAAGCAATATGTCAAGGATCAGCCCAAGGATGTGGTGATCGGCATTGTCGCTTTCGCCGCGACCGCGTTCCTGGTGCAAAATCCTACCACCGATCACACCAGCCTGAATGCGGCGATTGACCGGTTCGAGCTTCAGCGCGGTACCGCCGTGGGCAGCGGCATTCTGGTCTCTCTGTCCACGCTTTTTCCGCAGGATGATTTTCCCATCAGCAATTTCGCCAGCGGTGGGTTCGGCAACGGCAATGGCGGTTTCGGCAATGGCGGCGGCTATGATTTCAGCCAGCGCTTTGGCGGCCGGGCGCTGGGCGACCGGCGTGGGGCCACGCAGAAGAAAGAACATGTTCCGGTTGAGCCCGGCTCCTTCAAAAACGCTGTGATCATTCTTTTGACCGACGGCGCCACCAATGCCGGGTATGACCCCATCGAGGCGGCGCGCATCGCCGCCAATTATGGCGTCAAGGTCTATACAGTCGGCTTCGGCACCACCCGCGGCAGTGTGGTAGGCTTTGGCGGTTTCCAGATGCGGGCCCAGGTGGATGAAGATGCGCTCAAGAAAATTGCCGACATGACAAAAGGCCGTTATTTCCATGCCGCCAGCGCCGACGAGCTCAAACAGGTCTATAGCGTGCTTTCCAAACAGCTGATCATGGAAACCCAGCAGATGGAGATCACCTCTTTCTTCGCCGCCGCCGCTGCCCTGTTGATGATGCTGTCAGCGGGCCTGTCTGTTGCCTGGTTCGGCCGCGTGATCTGACGCCTGATGCAGCGCCAATATTGTATCTGGATTGTGACGCCGGACGGCTATGTCCATAGCCGCTGTTTCGAAGAAGTTGCGCTTGCACTTCGCGATGCGTTCGCGCAGCTGGGAATAGATGCGCCTATCGTCACGGACGCTTCGGCGATCAAGGGCACCGCGATCGTGCTGGGGCCGCATCTGCTGCAATATGTGAGTTATCCGCAGGATCTCATCCTGTTCAACCTGGAGCAGATCTACCAGAACCCCGCAGTGATGACGCCCGCCTATCTGGACGTGCTGCGGCGTTTTCCGGTGTGGGATTATTCGGCCAGCAATATCGAGGCGCTGGCCGCGCATGGCATCAAGGCGGCTTTGTGCGGCGTCGGTTATGCACCCTCGCTCACCCGCATCGCGCCGGCGCCGGTCAAGGATGTTGACGTGCTGTTCATCGGCTCCATGAATGAGCGCCGCGCCCAGGTGCTGCAGCAGATTCAGGCCGCGGGCGCGGTGGTCATGGTTGCGTTCAACTCTTATGGCGCCGAGCGCGACGCTCTGATCGCCTGCGCCAAAGTCGTGATCAATATGCACTTTTACGAAGCCAAGGTGTTCGAGATTGTGCGCGTCTCTTACCTGTTGGCCAATCGCGTTTGTGTGGTTTCCGAAACCGGGCTGGATACCGACCGGGAAGCGCATTTTGCCGGCGGCGTGGCGTTCGCTGACTATGATAATCTGGTGCAGACCTGCCTCACGCTTTTGCGGGACGAAGCGGCGCGCGACGCCATCGCGCAAAAAGGGTTCGAGCGGATTCGCGCCCTGCCGCAGCTGGACATGCTCAAAAGAGCGCTGGCGGCAACGCCCTGATTCCCGGCCATTCCGGAACAAAAGCGCGCAGGGCCCGTTCTAGCCCTGCGTCCTAAGTGAACGGAAAGTCCCATGCAAAGCAAACACGTCAGCAGCAATCCCCGGGTCTGGGTTCTGGTCCTGGCGTCCGGCGAAGAGGCCAAGGAACAAATCACTGCGTTCGCCAAAAAGGAAAAAATCGGGGCGGCTTCTTTTGTCGCGCTGGGCGCGTTCGAGCGGGCCGTGCTGGGTTATTTCGACTGGGACAAAAAGAAATACCAGCCCATTCCCATCAACGCCCAGGTCGAAGTGATCACTCTGGTGGGCGATGTTGTCAGCGACGAAAAAGGCGCCCCCAGCCTGCATGCCCACACTGTATTGGGCCTGTTCGATGGCCACACCCGCGGCGGGCATCTGATCGAAGGCCATGTGCGGCCCACGCTGGAAGTCACCCTCACGGAAACGCCCGCGCATCTGGTGCGCAAGAAAAAACCCGAACTGGGCCTGGCGCTGATCGATATCGAATAGGCCGGGTTAAACCTGCGTGACGGCAAAGCCCGTGGCCGGTTTTCCGCTTTGCCGGATCTCCAGCATGGTCTCAAAAGCGGATTCGATGTGGCGCGCGAAACGCTCTGTGTCGAACAGCGGTGTGGTGCGCCGGTTCGCGGCCAGTTTTTGCCGCACGGCTTTCAACGTCTCCGGTTCGCGCGCCAGCCGCACCGCCAACGCTTCAAAAGCGTCCGCATCTTCTGTGATCAATTCTTCGAGCCCGATGGCCTGCAGCAGGCTGGCGGCGACCCGGCCGGGAAACGCGTTGCCGCGGCAGGTGACCAACGGTACGCCGGCCCACAAGGCATCACTGGCCGTGGTGTGGGCGTTGTAGGGCAGGCCGTCCAGAAACAGATCGGCCCGCGCCAGCCGCGCCAGATGCGGCGCCAGCTTCAGTCCCGGCGCGAAAATCAACCGCTCTGCCGCCACGCCCTCCGCTTCCGCAGCCTGACGCAGGTTTTTCGCAAAATGCGGATCGCCTTCCAGAAGCCAGAGCACACTGTCCGGCACCTGTTTTAAAATGCGCATCCAGCTTGCAAACGTGCCCGGCGTCAGCTTGTAGCTGGCGTTGAAATTGCAGAACACCAAGCCATTTTCGGGCAAGCCGCATTCGGCGCGGGAGGGGATATTGTCCGCAACCGCGCGCCGCGCATCATTCGCTTGATAGCTGTTCGGCAGATAGACCACCTGCTCGGTATAAAACTGCCGCTCCTG
Source organism: uncultured Alphaproteobacteria bacterium (assembly GCA_903922545.1). The sequence goes on from CAIXUE010000243.1 coordinate 4,558, forward strand.
TTGCGGAATGACGATGCGGTCGGCCAGGATGTAATCCATATAAGGTGCGCCCAGCGTGGCGGGAAAACCCAGATAGTTCACTTGAATGGGGGCAGGGCGTTGCGCGAACACGCCCATGCGGTGATCGCCGAAATAGCCGTTGAGATTGACCAGAATATCGATGCTGTCTGCGGCGATGGCTGCCGCCGCCTCATAATCCGAGAGGGGAGAAATATCGCGGAATTTTCCAAACGCCGTTTCCAGCCTTTTGCGAATGGGGCTGCCATCGTTCCAGCCATTGTCATAGGCGGTGATCTCGAACTTTTCCTTGTCATGACATTCGTAAAGTCCCGCCATCAGATAGGCGGTGGCCTGCTCGCGAAATTCGCCCGAAACATAGCCAATGCGAATCTTGCCAGGCCGGCGCGGTCCAGGCGGCGTCAGGGGCGGCTGGGCCGGATAACGGTCAGCCGCATGAATAACGCTGCAAGCCTGTAAATTCGCCGGCGAATTTGAAACCGCCTGATAAAGAAACGGTTCGGCCACCGGCTTGCCGGCCCGCACGCCCGCATCGATGCGCGCC
>CAIXUE010000244.1 GCA_903922545.1 uncultured Alphaproteobacteria bacterium
ATTCGATCAACGACACCGTGGTCGTGTTCGACCGGATACGCGAGAACCGGCGCAAGTATAAGCGCATGATGCTGGCCGACCTGATCAATCTTTCCACCAACCAGATGGTGACGCGAACCACCCTGACTTCGGCCGCGACGGCGATTTCGATCCTGCCGCTTTATTTCTTTGGCGGTCCGGACCTTCGCGATTTCTCCGGCCCGATCCTGTTCGGCATTGTAGTCGGTACGTTTTCGTCGATCTATGTCGCGGCGGCGCTGTTGCTGTACCTGCCCGCGCCGACGGGTGCGGTTGAAAAGGCCGACATCGCAGAGGCGTCCGCTTAAAGCGGAAACCAGTCGCGCTTATCGGAATAAACCTGGTACTGCGCGTTGGCGCCGGCCCGGAAGCCCACACCGCTACGGATGGGCGCCAGGGTGACGCCGCCGCTGCGCTCATAATTCACGCCCAGACCGGCGATGAAATAGATGCTGCCTTCGACGCCGGGATAGCGCTGATACAGCCGCCGGGTCTCGCGCAGATTGTAGCAGAGGGTGAAACATTTGGCGGCGTTGCCGCCGAAATCAAAGCCTACCGACGGGCCTTTCCAATAGACCCTGGAAGGTTCCGCGTCCTTGCGGATCAGCCAGCCCGAGCCATAGCGCAGGCCAACGATAAACGCGCCCGAGCCTTCATCGCCCTTGATGTAACCATCGGGCTGGCCCAGATCGCCAAACACGCGCTGAACTGCCTTGGCCATCGCTTCGGTGGTGATGCCGAAAAAGTCCGCGCCCGCCTGGGTGATTTCGTTGGCGGTATAGCGCGCGTCATGGGCTTCCGGCGCCGGCTGTGTGGTTTGCGCCAAGGCAAAAGATGGGCTCGCGCCCAGTGCGGCAAGTCCGGCGATGAATTGTTTGCGGTCCATGTTTTTTCCCTTCGGCCCGAATCAGACGCCCATCCCGCGCGAAGTTTCACCCAGATTTGGGCTTTTTTACAGCCGGTCTATACTGGCGCCATGACAGTACCGGAAAAATCCCCGCTTTCCGCGGCAGGCATCATCGCCATCGTTATCATGGTGGCGCTTTTGGGCTGGGCCGTCTGGTATGCCATCGGCGCCTGGCGGTCCATGGCCGGTGTTCATATGAGCGTGCTGGGCTATGTATTTTTGGGGATGGGCATTGTCGTGACGTTTTTGGTGGGCGCGGGATTGATGGCTTTGGTTTTTTATTCCTCGCGTCACGATCTAGATCGTTAAAGTTTGCCCCTCGCCACAAAGCCCGGATTTTCAAAGCCCGGCTTGCCGTAAAGAAAAGGCGAGCCATCCCATTTGGTCATTGTGCCGCCTGCGGCCCTAAGCACCGCATGGCCGGCGGCCGTATCCCATTCCATGGTGCGTCCGGCGCGGGCGTAAATATCGGCCTCGCCCGCCGCGACCAGGCAGAATTTCAGCGAGGAGCCGGCGGGCACAAAGCTCGCCACGGGAAAATTCTTGAGAAATTCCGCGGTGGCGTCGTCGTTATGGCTGCGGCTGCCCACCGCGATCAGTCCGGCTTTTGGCGCTGGCCGCACCGCAATGGGTTTTTCGCCTTCGAAGGCGCCGGCTTCATCGGCCAGAAAAAGCCGTCCCACCGCCGGGGCATAAACCACGCCGGCCACCGGCATGCCGTCAACAATCTCGGCGATATTGACGGTGAACTCGCCATTGCCGGAGAGAAACTCCTTGGTGCCGTCCAGCGGATCGACCAGGAAAAAATGGCTTTTCACGGCGGTGATATGGCCTGCCGCGGTTTCTTCCTCGGCCACCACGGGCACGCCGGGAAAGGCGCGTGCCAGCGCCGCCAGGATCAGGCGTTCGGCCTCCTCGTCGGCGTCGGTGACCGGCGAGCGGTCGGATTTCAGCCGGGCTTCGGCCCCGCGGGCATAGTGGCGCATGATCAGCGCCCCCGCTTCCTGGGCGATTTCACTCAAAATTTGGGCCGTTGCGGCCATATTAAGAATTCCTTAAGACGCGTCAGGCTTGTTTACCAAATATTGACGCTGGATGGCGCGCATGACCGAGATCGAATTTTCCGCCTTGATGGTAAGCCGGGTCTGCCACGACCTTGTGGGGCCTTTGGGCGCCGTGATCAACGGCCTTGAAGTGCTTGAGGACGAGCGCGACGCCGAAATGCGTGAGGACGCGCTGCGGCTGGTGACCTCCAGCGCCAACCAGGCCCTGGCCCGCATCCAGTTTATGCGCATCGCCTTTGGCGCCGCCGGTTCGGCGGGCGCTGAGCTGGACCTGAATGAAGTGGGCCGGCTGGTGACGGGCCTTCTGGAAGGCGGCAAGGTCAAGCTGGAATGGAACGTGCCTCATATTTACTGGGCCAAGGACTGGGCCAAGCTTTTGATGAACGCCACGCTTCTGGGAGCCGATTGCCTGCCGCGCGGCGGGCTAGTGCGGGTGGATGCGAACCAGACCCCGGATGCGCCCGGGTTCAAGATCATCGCCAGCGGCCTGAACGCCCGGGTCACCGAGGAAGTTGACCGGTCGCTGCGCGGCGAATCCGAGCCGGGCGCCCTGGACGCCAGGGGCATTCAGCCTTTCCTGACCCATCGGCTTTCGCGCACTGTCAATGCCGGGCTGACGATCGCTGTTAACGACGGAAGCGTCGAACTTATCGCGGGCTGATAAGCCTCTATTTACCTTCCTTGCCGTAATCTTGGCCGATCCGTCGCATCTTCGCGGCGGTCGCGGTTTATTTTGTGGTTCGCGCGGAATATCCCGCGCCTGGCAGGGAAATTACTTCCCATGGCATATTGTCTGGTAGTGGATGACAGCCGCGTGATCCGTACGGTCGCGCGCCGCATTCTGGAAGAGCTGAATTTCATCGTCGGCGAAGCCGAAGATGGCATGGGCGCGCTTCGCGCGATGCGCGAAAAAATGCCGGATATAATTTTGCTCGATTGGTGCATGCCCGGCATGAGCGGCCTGGAAACCGTGCGCAGCCTGCGCGCCCAGCCGGGCGGTGACCGGCCGATTATCCTGATCGCGACCACCGAGATGGATTCCAATGAAATCGCCCATGGCGTGGCGGCTGGTATCGATGACTTCATCATGAAGCCGTTCGACCGTGACACCTTGGCGGCCAAGCTGGCAGAGCTGAACGACCATCATTTCGTCGCTCCGCCGCAAGTCGCCGTTTCTTTCTGACATGACGCCCGAGGATTTTGCCTTTCTTGCCCGCCTGGTGCACCGGCGCGCCGGCATTGTGCTGGGCGAAAGCCGCCGTGCGCAGGTGGAAAAACGGCTTGAGCCAGTGACGCGCCGTTTCGGCTTCAAGGATGCGGGCCAGCTTGTCGCCGAACTCAAGGCCGGGCGCGAAGCCCTGGCCGTTGCAGTCACCGAGGCGATGACGGTGCATGAATCCAGTTTTTTCCGCGATGCCGATCTTTTCCGCCGTCTGGGCCAGGACGTGCTGCCGAAGCTTCTGGCGGCGCGTGCCCATGACAAGCGCCTGCGCATCTGGTCGGCGGCCTGCGCCACCGGGCAGGAGGCTTATTCCATCGCGATGATCCTGGACAATCTGGGACTGGCCAATGAAGGTTGGGTGATCGACCTGATCGCCACGGATATTTCCGCCGAAGCCATCGGGCGCGCCGAACGCGGCCGCTACAGTTTCTTTGAAGCCCAGCGCGGCCTTTCCGAGGGCGATCTGTCGGTATGGTTCAATGCCGAACAGGGCGGTTATGTCATCGCCGAGCATATCCGGCGCATGGTGACGTTCCGGCGTTTCAATCTGCTGGATTCCTATGGCTGGCTGGATGATCTGGATCTGGTGCTGTGCCGCAATGTGCTGATCTATTTTGATGATGCCACAAAGCATTCGGTGCTGGAACGCATCGCCGGCACCATGGCGCCCGAAGGCGTGCTGGTATTGGGCGAGGCGGAAGATGCCTCGCCGCTCAACGGCCAGTTCCAGCAATGGCCCGGCGGCAGCGGCATTCACGCCCGCACAGGCCTGTCCAGCCCGCGCATTTCAGCGGCGCTTTAAGCCAGCGATCTTCCCGTCAGCTTTTCCAGAACCCGGATGGGCGCGCGCTCCGGTTCGCCCATTTGCGCGACGTCGAAATGGAATGTCTGTTCCAGGGCGAACGCGCCGCCAAGCGCCGCATGCAGCACCTGATCGGTATAGACCAGCCAGCAGGAGCCGGGCGGAAATTCCAGATCGGTGTGAGGCGAGCCGCTTTGATAGCCTGAATCCCGTTTGGCAGCGTCATGCAGCGAAAGCATCATTTCATCATAAGGGCTGCGCCGCCCGCGCGTGACGCCCAATTTTTCAAACAGCCAGCTTTTGCCGGGTGGATGCGGTTTGATCTGCTTTGCGAATTTTCCGGCGAAGGCGGTGAAATCTTCCCCCACCTGCCATTGGCGCGCGCCCCCGGCTTTGGAAGTGTCCGGCGCGACATTGGCGAAGAAGCGCAGGATGCGCCGGCCGTTCTTCATCGGGCGGGAAGGAAAGGCGTCTATGTGCAGCAGCCGGTCATCCTGAATCACCGAATAGGCCCGCCCTTCCACTTCCACCGGGCGAAAACTGGTGCGCGCCCGCTCCACGCCCGCATAGTTGGGCAAAAGATCGGTGATGAAACGGTTCGCGCCGGCGCCGAAGCGTTCGATCATCGCCGCCAGGCGTGCGGCCCTTTCGCCCTCGGCCGATGTGCCCTGCAATTTGCCGGTGGTGTGATCCAGGCTGATATTTTTTGCCTTGCCGTCGGTCAGGCGGGGATCCAGAAATTCTTTTTCGCTGTCTTTCAGAAGAAAAGGCAGTTTGGGAAAATAAAGCACCGCGCCATTTTCCAGCGCGTCCTGGGCATGGGTGCGGGTTTGCCCGTCAAACGGGCCGGTCCAGCTTGTGATATCGAACGTCTCGCGCATCAGGCGAAACTTTCCGCCATCGCGCCATAGACCAGGGTGCGAAGATCGCGGCGCAGGCGCGTGCGCTCAGGCGCGGCCAATATCTGGGTCATGAAAACCACCGCCATCTCTTCCTTGGGGTCGCAGAAGAAATAGGTCGCCGCCGCGCCGCCCCAGGAATATTCGCCCGGCGTGCCGGGCAGCATGGTGTGGGCCAGATCGACGGTCACCGCCACGCCCAGGCCAAAACCCGTGCCGGCATAGCCGGATTCGTTGAAGGCAGCGGTGTTGGGCATCATTTGCGTCATTTCGCGGCCATCAGGAAGATGATTCATGGTCATAAGGTTCACGGTTTTGGGGCTGAGCAAACGTACCCCGTCCAGCGCCCCGCCTGCCAGCAGCATGCGGCAAAAGCGCAAATAATCCGCCGCTGTGCCCGCCAATCCGCCGCCGCCCGACTCCAGGTTTGGCGGCGCGGCATAGGTTGAAGCCTGGCCATCGTCATAGAGCAGCATCTTGCCCGCCTTGGTGTAATAGCAGCTGGCGAAGCGGGCTTTCTTTTCGGCCGGCACCAGAAAATCTGTGTCGTGCATATTGAGGGGCACCAGAATTTTCCGGCGCACGAAATCGGCGAAATTCTCGCCGGAAATCTTTTCCACCAGATAGCCCAGGACATCGGTGGCGACGGAATAATTCCATGCCGTGCCGGGAGAAAATTCCAATGGCATTTTTTCCAGTTGGGCGATCATGGCTGGCAAGCCGCCCTCGGTATAAAATTCGCTCACGTCCTGTTTGCGATAGGCGGCATCCACGGGCGTGCGTTCCAGAAAGCCATAAGTGAGACCCGATGTGTGCCGCATCAGGTCTATGATCTTCATGGGCCGGTCGGCCGGTACGGTTTGAAAGCCGCTGGCCAGATCGCCGCCTGAAAACACGCGCAGATTCTCAAAACCGGGAATGAAGCGGTAAACCGGATCATCCAGCGCCACCTTGCCCTCTTCCAGCAACATCAGCAGCGCTACGCTGGTGATGGGCTTGGTCATGGAATAGATGCGGAAGATGGCGTCTTCGCGCATGGGGGTTTTGCGTTCAAGGTCCATGAAGCCTGACAGGCTGGTATGCGCCACCGTGCCCCGCCGCCAGATCAGGGTCAGGGCGCCCGGGATAATGCCGGTTTCCACATAGCGGGTCTTGAGGGCCTCGCCGACACGCTCCAGCCGGCCGGGATCAAAGCCGTGCGCCAGGGTCATGTTATGGGGGCAATTTTTACAGCCATCGCCGCCACGCTATACTGATTTTCGGGAGCGCGCATGAGCGGATTGTTCATCAAGCCGGGATTGGTGATTGCGGATAGCGAATTGTCCGAACGGTTCATCCATGCCTCGGGCCCGGGCGGCCAGAATGTCAACAAGGTGGCCAGCGCGGTGCAGCTCAGTTTCGATGCCGCCCGCTCGCCCAGCCTGCCGGACTGGGTGCGCCAGGCGCTGCTGCGCCTGTTCGCATCGCGCCTCAGCAAGGAGGGCGTTTTGGTGATCACCGCCCGCCAGCACCGGGAACAGGAACGCAACCGCGCCGAGGCCCGCGCCCGGCTGGCGGAATTGATCCTGGTGGCCGCTACCCCGCCCAAGCCCCGCCGTCCCACCAAGGTGCCCAAGGCCAGCAGGCGCAAGCGCCTGGAGGGCAAGAAGCTTCGCGGCCAGCGTAAAAAAGACCGCGGCCGGCCCCCAACTTCATGACCCTAATCACATGAACAAGGCGGCTTCGTTTAAAAATCAGTCGCAAAGCGCGGTATGATGTCCTGTTCACGGACGGAAGAATCATGCCGCCGCTTTTGAATTTCCTGCGCAGACGGATCTGGGCCCTGACCTTTGGCGTCGGGCTGGCGGCGGCCGCGTTGCTGCTGCTGGGCCGCGAAGCAGTCTGGGTCATCCTGGCCGTCACCTTGGCCGCGGCGCTTGTCATGCGCTTGGTCGTGCCGGTTCAGACCCTGGGCAGCGAGCCGGAACAGCGGCCGGATGATCCGCTTGCCGTTCTGCCGCCTTTGACCGGCCTGCTGCTGGAGCAGTTGCCCATGCCGGTGATGTTGCTGGATGCGGGGCAGCGTGTGCTGTTCGTCAACCAATGGATGCGAAATCTTCTGGGGCAGGGGCTGGAGCGCAAGCATGTCAGCGCCGTGCTGCGCAATCCCGATGTACTGGCGGCGATTGATGAAGCCAATGACGGCGGCCAGGCCAATGTGCCCTTTACGCTGCCGGTGCCGATTGAACGGCATTTCCAGGCCTATACCACGCGCATCCATACCGCTCCGCCGGTGACCGCTCTTTTGCTGCACGATCTGACCGCCATCCGGCGCAGCGAGCAGATGCGCGCCGATTTCATCGCCAATGTCAGCCATGAGTTGCGCACCCCGCTGGCGGCGGTGTCGGGCTTTATCGATACGCTGCGCGGCCATGCCAGGGACGATGAGGAAGCGCGGGAAAAGTTTCTGGGCATCATGGGTGTGGAAGCCGCCCGCATGCGCCGGCTGATTGACGATCTGCTTTCGCTAACCCGTATTGAAATGAACGAGCATGTGCCGCCGCGCGGCCGCATTCATCTGGATGGGGTGGTGCGCGAAGTGGCGGCGGCGCTGGCGCCCCTGGCGCGGGCTGAACGCATCACCATCGACATCGCCGGACCCTCTGACCTGGCGCCCACGCCGGGCGAGCGTGACGAGATGATCCAGCTTTTCCAGAACCTGATCCATAACGCCATCAAATATGGCCGCGATGACGGCCATATCTGGATCAGCTTTGGCCAGAACTCCGACGGCATGGTGTTTGTGACGGTCAAGGATGATGGCGAAGGCATTGCCTCCAGCGCGGTGCCGCGCCTGACCGAGCGCTTCTACCGGGTGGATGTGAAGCGCAGCCGGGAAAAAGGCGGCACGGGCCTGGGCCTGGCCATCGTCAAGCATATCGTGAACCGCCATCACGGCAGGCTGGCCATTGAGAGCCGGCTGGGGGAGGGCTCCAGCTTTACGGTGCTGCTGCCGGTGGCGGAAAATCCGCCCAAAACCGAGATTTCGGCGCTGTCTCCCGCCGGTGTCACGGAAATGTTATAAAAATGTCGCATAGACTTGGCTGAAGGTCCGTATCCCATGGTCCTGCGGCAAACCCTGAGTCCCGATGACAGAACACACCGTCAAATCCTTTACCGAGCAGCTGGAAGCCTTGTCCGCGCTGGTGGCCCAAATGGGCGGCCTGGCGGAAGCCCAGTTCGCCGCCGCGATCGAAGCGGTGGCCCGGCGCGATTCCCAGGCTGCTGAAAACGCGGTGGGCGGCGATGCCCGCATCGACGCCATCCAGCAGGACATCGAGGACCGCGCCCTGAAACTTCTGGCGCTGCGTCAGCCCATGGCGGTGGACCTGCGCGAAACCCTGGCGGCGATCAAGATCGCGGCCGAACTGGAACGCATCGGCGATCTGGCCAAGAATATCGCCAAGCGCGCCATGGTGCTGAACCGCGAACCGCCCATCCGCCTGACCCAGTCGCTGGCCCGCATGGGCCGCGCCTCGCTCGGCCAACTCAAGCAGGTGCTGGACGCCTATTCCAGCCGCGACGCCGAACTGGCTGAGGCGGTGTGGAATCAGGATGGCGAGATCGACGAGATCTACAACAGCCTGTTCCGCGAACTTCTCACCTACATGATGGAAGATCCGCGCACCATCGGGCTTTGCACCCATCTGCTTTTCGTCGCCAAGAATATGGAACGCTGCGGCGACCATGCGACCAACATCGCCGAGGTGGTCTATCACATGGTCCGTGCCGGCCATCTGGCCAACAACCGGCCCAAAGCCGACACCACCAGCGAAACGGCGGTTCCGTTCGAGGCGCAGCACTGATGAGCAAACCTACTGTCCTGGTCGCCGAAGACGAAGGCGCGCTGATCACCCTGCTGCGCTACAATCTGGAGCGCGAAGGCTATCGCGTGGTGGAAGCGCAGGATGGCGAAGAAGCCCTGCTGCTGGCCGCCGAAGAAAAACCTGATCTGGTGCTGCTGGACTGGATGCTGCCGCAGCTTTCCGGCATCGAAGTCTGCCGCCGCCTGCGTGGCCGCCAGGAAACCCGCAATGTGCCCATCATCATGCTGACGGCGCGGGGCGAAGAAGGTGACCGGATTCGCGGGCTCGACACTGGCGCCGACGATTATATGACCAAGCCTTTTGCGATGACGGAATTGCTGGCGCGCCTGCGCGCCGTGCTGCGCCGCATCCGCCCCAGCCTGGCCGAGGACGTGATCCAGGTCGGCGATATTGAAATGGACCGGGGCGCCCACCGGGTGCGCCGGGCCGGCACGGAAGTGCATCTGGGTCCCACCGAATACAAGCTGCTGGATCATCTGATCCAGCATCCGGGCCGGGTGTTCAGCCGCGAACAGTTGCTGGATGCGGTGTGGGGCAGCGATGTTTATGTCGAGGCGCGCACCGTGGACGTGCATGTCGGCCGGCTGCGCAAGGCGTTGAATATCGAAGGCGTCAGCGATCCAATCCGCACAGTTCGTTCCGCCGGTTACTCGCTGGACGAAAACGCCGTCAACGTCAGAGCAGCTTCCTAGTCGCTTGTCTTTTGCGTCGTGAGTTCGTCGCGCGTGCTCACGTACGTCCGCACGCTCCGCACGGCGCTCCTGCTCACGTCACAAAATCCTGCGCGGCTGCACCCCTGTTACAGTAGGGCTTTTATTGGCGCTTCCAGTTCTTCCGGTTTTGTCTGGGGTGCGTAGCGCGCCACCGGGATGCCATCGCGCCCGACCAGGAATTTGGTGAAATTCCACTTGATGTTCTCGGTGCCGAGCAGGCCGGGCTTGGCGTCTTTCAGATACTTGTAAAGCGGATGGGCGTGTTCACCATTGACGTCGATCTTGGCGAACATGGGAAATGAGACGCCGTAATTCTTTTGACAAAAGGCGCCGATCTCGGATTCGCTGCCTGGCTCTTGGGCGCCGAACTGGTTGCAGGGGAAACCCAGCACCGTCAGACCGGAATCGTGCAGCTTGTCGTAAAGTGCTTCCAGTCCCGCATATTGGGGTGTGAAGCCGCAGGCGCTGGCGGTGTTGACGATCAGAAGAACCTGTCCGCGCCAGGCGGACAGGCTTTCCTCGTGACCGTCTAACCGAGGGGCGGAAAAATCATAGACTGACATGACTGGTCTATCAGCCAGTCATCCGTCCCTTGTCCTTGTCGCGGCGCTGCTGCTGCGGCTGATAAGCCTTGCGGGCATGGGCTTCGCAATAAGGCGAACCGGATTTGGGCGAGCGGCCGCAAAAATGAAATTCCGTGGCGGCGGGGTCGCCGATCGGCCAGCGGCACATGCGGTCGGAAATGGTCAGCACGGTGGCGTGGCTGCCGTCTTCCAGGGTGAGGGGATCTTCCTCGACAATCGGGGCGGCAGGAACATGGGTGCGCAGGCTGGGCACCTTGGGCGACATGGAAACCCGGGGGCGCTCGGAGCGCGACGGGCTGGCCCGGCCTGCCAGGCCCAGCCGATGCACCTTGCCGATCACCGCATTGCGCGTGACGCCGCCCAAAGCCCTGGCGATCTGGCTGGCCGACAGCCCTTCGGTCCAAAGCGTCTTAAGCTGCTCAACCCGCTCGTCGGACCAGTTCATCTGGTTCATGGCAAAGCTCCTTACCCCGGTTCAAGCCCATCCTTGGGCTACAAGATATCGTAGCGCCGCCACTGGAACTAACAAGCGATGGGTGCGGTCCCCCATGCCTTGTCCACAGTTTGAGTCGCGGCCTAAACACTGCAAAGGCAAAAGGAGGATATTGCGGCGGCGGGGAGCATGGCCGATACCTCCCACTGCTGAGCGAAGAGGCAGAAATGCGCGAATTTGGGCTGGGCCTTCTTGGTTTGATCGCAATGACGGTGGCGACTCAGGCGGCCACGCCGGCGCCGGCAAAAATGCCGCCGCCATCGCCTATGGCAGGCCCGTGTTTTGATGTTGTGCCCAACGCCGGCGCGGGTGCCCCTGCCGATGCCATCCTGGTCAACCGTTGCAGCGGCGAGACCTGGGTGCTGGTCCGGGCGCCGGTTTCTGATGAGGCCGGTGATAGCTACACCTACATCTGGGAGCCGCTTTCCACTGGGCATGAGCAGCCGATGCTGCAACTGACCGGCCCGCGCGCCCGCGACGATTAGATTGTCATATCAGTGTGTTATTCGACGTTTGGCGGTCCTGACCCAAAAGGCGCAGGCCTGCCATAACTTGTTTTGACTGCCCGGAAGGCGGATAAGCAGCCCCTTCTAAAACCCGAACAAGGACGGATCCCGTGTTTCCCGCTTTGCTTCCCACCTACAACCGGACGGCGATCGCTTTCGTCCGTGGCGAAGGGGCCTATCTGTTTGCCGAGGACGGCAAACGCTATCTGGATTTCGGGGCCGGCATTGCGGTCAACGCCTTCGGCCATGCCAACCCCAGGCTGGTGGCGGCGCTGACCGAGCAGGCCGGCAAGCTGTGGCATACATCGAACCTTTATCGCGTGCCGGGTCAGGAAAGTCTGGCTGCCAAGCTGGTGGCGAACAGTTTCGCCGACACGGTGTTCTTCACCAATTCCGGCGCCGAAGCCTGCGAACTCGCCTTCAAAATGGCGCGCCGCTATCACTTTGTGAACGGCCATCCGGAACGGTTCCGTATCGTCAGCTTTGAAGGCGCCTTTCACGGCCGCACCCTGGCGGGCATAGCGGCCGGCGGGAACGAGAAATATCTCGAAGGCTTTGGCCCCAAGGTGGAAGGCTTCGACCAGGTCCCGGTTGGCGATCTGGCGGCGTTGAAGAGGACCGTCGGCAAAGATACCGCCGCCCTGATCATCGAGCCCGTGCAGGGCGAGGGTGGCGTGCGGGCGGTGGCGCCGGAATTCCTGAAGGCCCTTCGCAAGCTTTGTGACGATGAAGGCATTCTGCTGATATTCGATGAGATCCAGACCGGCGTTGGCCGCACTGGCAAGCTTTTCGCTTATGAATGGCTGGGCTTCTCCCCTGACATCATGTGCGTGGCCAAGGCGATCGGCGGCGGTTTCCCGCTGGGCGCGTTGCTGGCCACGGCAGAAGCCGCCAAGGGCATGACGGCGGGCACGCATGGCACCACCTATGGCGGCAATCCGCTGGCCATGGCGGTGGGCAATGCGGCGCTGGACATGGTTCTGGCGCCGGGTTTTCTCGATCACGTGGCCCAGGCGGGCAAGTATCTGAGCCAGCAATTGGGCGCGCTGGTGGCGTCGCACCCTGCCATCTTTGAAGGCGTGCGCGGCCAGGGCCTGATGCTGGGTCTGAAAATGAAAGTGCCGAACGGCGATTTCATCAACGCCGCGCGTGACGCAGGCCTGATCGTGCTTCCGGCCGGCGACAATGTGGTGCGGCTGTTGCCGCCGCTCACCATCAGCGACGCGGAAATGCGCGAAGGCGTGGAACTTCTGGATCATGCCGCCTCGGCGCTCGAAGCCCAGAAAGCAGCTGCCCAATGAACGCTCCGGTCACACATCCGCCCCGGCATTTCATCGATATTTCCGATCACGACCCGGCGACTTTGCGCGCCCTGATTGACGACGCCAAGCGGCGCAAATCGGCGCGGCGCGGCTTGCCGCGCGGCCAGCTGGACGAAGACCGGCCGCTGGACGGGCGGGTGCTGGCGATGATTTTCGACAAGCAATCCACCCGCACCCGTATTTCTTTTGACATGGCGGCGCGGCAATTGGGCGGCAGCGCCCTGATGCTGACCGGCAATGAGATGCAGCTGGCGCGCGAAGAAACCGTGGCCGACACGGCGCGGGTGCTGTCGCGTTACGTGGACGCGGTGATGATCCGTCTGCTGGATCACGAGATGGTGGAAGAACTGGCGGTCAATGCCTCCATCCCAGTGATCAACGGCCTGACCAAATGGTCCCATCCCTGCCAGGTGATGGCGGATGTGATGACCTATGAAGAACACAAAGGTCCTATCGCGGGCGCCACCGTGGCCTGGAGCGGCGACAGCAACAATGTGCTGACCAGCTGGGCCCATGCGGCGGTGAAATTCGGTTTCAAGCTGCGCGTCGCCAGCCCCAAGGAACTGGGCGCCGAACCGGAATTGCGCGATTGGCTGAAGGGCAGCAAGGCTGTGGATCTGGGTCATGATCCCCAGGCCGCCGCTGAAGGCGCCGATTGCGTGGTGTCGGACGCCTGGGTTTCGATGGGCGATGACAATGCCACCAAGCGGCACAATCTGCTTCGGCCCTATCAGGTCAATGCCGAACTGATGAAGTTGGCCAAAAAAGATGCCATTTTCATGCACTGCCTGCCGGCGCATCGCGGCGAGGAAGTCACCGATGATGTGATTGACGGGCCGCAATCGGTGGTGTTCGACGAAGCGGAAAACCGCTTGCACGCCCAAAAGGCCATCTTGGCCTGGGCGTTAGGCTGAGCCGGTTCCGGTTTTGTAAAAAGGCTGGCGCGGGTTGTCGCGCATCCGCCTGGTAATCAGTTCCGCCAGCCACTGGAAATATTCCCCAAGAAAGGGATCGGGCATATTTTCCCGCATGTCCAGGAAAGCCGGCTGGTATTTGTTCCAGGCGGTGACGACGAAATCGCCCAGCGTCTTGTCAACCAGATCGATATTGACGAAGCCGTCCGCCACCAAAATCCCCAGCGATTCCATCTGCTGCGCCATTTGAATAAACATCACCTGCTGATTATCGGATAGGGCGCGCAGTTCCGCACCCGTCGCGGGCAGTTCATGATTGTTGATGTGATGCATCAGCTCGGCGAATTCGCGGCTCTGGAAGGCGCGCAAGGTCTCCAGCGTCAACCGTTCGCGCCGGTCGCGCGCCGCCGCCTGCACCTGGGCGATGCCGAAAATCAGCGCCGCGATGAAGGACAAGGTAAGCGCCACATTGGCGATCAGGGTGACAAGTTCGTTCATCTGCGAAGTGATCATGCGGGCAAGCCTTGGATAACAGGCGGCACCTTAGGGCTTGCAGGCATGTGCGTCACGCCGGGCGCGTTGAAAAACCGGGCTCTTCCCGCCATATAGAGCCCATGTCTGAACTTCCCCCCGATATTTCCGTCGCGCCCAAAGGCGATTTTGTGCTGCCCTTCGATATTATGGCCGCGGGCGTGCGCGGCCGGCTGGTGCGGCTGGACCTGGCTTCGGCGCGGGCGCTGTCGGCGCACGCCTTGCCCGAAGCCGCCAGCCGGGTGGTGGGCGAGGCCTTGGCCCTCAGTGCGCTGCTGGGCACCGCACTCAAGCTGGACGGGCGGTTGACGGTGCAGACAAAATCCGATGGGCCGCTCGATTTGGCAGCGGCCGATTACTATGGCGGCGAGGGTCGCGGGGTGCGCGGCTATGCGCGGCTGGATGCGGACCGTTTTGCGGCCTTGAAAAATCCGGATTTCGCCGCCCTGGCCGGCAAGGGCTCGCTGGCTATCACGATTGAGCCGCAGCGGGGCGGCCAGACCTATCAGGGTATCGTGGGCCTGTCGCCGGAAGGCCTTGCCGCGTCGGCGGAAAGCTATTTCACCCAATCCGAGCAATTGCCCACGGTAATCCGGCTGGCGGCGGCGCCGCTTTACAAAGCAGGCGAGAAACAGCCGCACTGGCAGGCCGCTGGTCTGATGCTGCAGATGACACCCGAATCCGCCAAACCAGGCGCCGCTCCCGAAGAAGCGCAAACCAGCGATGACTGGCAGCGGCTGTCGCTGATCCTGAAGACGGTGGAAGACCTGGAATTGCTGGATACCGAGCTGGCGCCGGAGCGGGTGCTGTGGCGGCTGTTCCATGAAGACGAAGTGCGGGTGCAGCAACCGTTGCCCATCGCGTTCCGCTGCGATTGCGATGCGGCGCGCATTGTCACGGTGCTGAAGTCTTATGCCCCGGAAGAACGCGCCAGTCTTGCCGATCCGGATGGCATCATCCGTGCGCGCTGCGAATTTTGTGGCACGACGCATGAGGTCGCGCCTGATGCTTTAGGTTGACGCCTTCGCGATCACTTTCTTCAGGAATTTTTCGCAGGCTTCCAGTTCACTTAACGCGCAGAATTCATCGGCGCGATGGGCTTGGTCAATGGAGCCGGGGCCGCAGATCACGGCCGGAATGCCATAATTTTGGAAATGGCCGGCCTCGGTTCCATACGACACTGCTTCCACCCGGTTGGCGCCGGTCAGCTCGCGCGCCAGCAGCACAGCGGGCGATTCCTCATCCATTTTCAGGCCGGGATAATGGGCGTGCAATTCCGTGGACAGCGCCGCTTCGGCGGCGCGGGCGCGGTATTTTGGCAGGATCTGCGCTTCGGCGCGCTGCTGGACCGTGTCCAGGATTTTTTGCGGATCGCGGTCAGGCAGACAGCGATATTCCCAAGTCACCAGCGCCTCGCGCGCCAGGATATTCACGGCCGTGCCGCCGGAAATCACGGTCGCCTGTACCGTGGAATGGGGCGGATCAAAGCGCGCATCGGTATCGGCGCGAAGGTCGTTCCACACAGCATCCAGCAGGCTGACATATTCGCCCGCCATCATCACGGCATTGGCGCCTTTCTCAGGCGCGCTGGAGTGATGTTCCCGGCCGCAACAGCGTGTCACCAGCTTGGCGCCGCCCTTATGGGCGCCCACCACCGTCATCATGGTTGGTTCGCCCACCAGCGCCAAAGCCGGCTTGATGTTCTGCGCCTTCAGGTCTTCCAGCAATCCGGTGACGCCGACACAGCCAACTTCCTCATCATAGGACAGGGCGAAATGCAGCGGGCGTTTCAGTTTCGCGGCTGCCATCGCGGGGGCCAGCGACAGCGCCACGCCGACAAAGCCTTTCATGTCACAGGCGCCGCGGCCGTATAGCTTGCCGTCGCGCACTTCAGCTTTGAAGGGATCACTGGACCAGTCCTGCCCATCCACCGGCACCACATCGGTGTGGCCCGACAGGACAATGCCGCCATTGCCCTCCGGTCCGATGGTGGCGAAGAGATTGGCTTTCTTGCCGCTGGCATCATGGGTCAGGCGGCAACGCGCCCCGGATTTTTCCAGCAGGTTTTGCACAAAGCCGATCAATTCCAGGTTGGAGCCGCGGCTGGTGGTGTCGAATCCGATGAGCGTTTTGACAAGATCGAGCGCGCTCATGGGTGTGCTTTCAGCGGTCTTCGCGGCTGGCGGGATTGCCGATCACGGCCAGGAATTCGCGCCTTGTGGCTTCGCTGTTGCGGAACGCGCCCAGCATGGTCGAGGTCACCATGGTGACGCCGGTCTTGTGTACGCCGCGCGTGGTCATGCATTGATGCGCCGCTTCGATCACCACCGCCACGCCCTTGGGCTTGAGTACCTTCTGGATGGTGTTGGCGATCTGGGCGTTCATTTTCTCCTGCACCTGCAGCCGGCGGGCATAGGCTTCCACCACACGCGCCAGCTTGGAGATGCCCACCACGCGCTTGGTCGGCAGATAGCCGACATGGGCGCGGCCGATGATGGGCGCCAGGTGATGCTCGCAATGGCTTTCGAAGCGAATGTCCTTCAGCACCACCATATCGTCATAGCCTTCGATCTCCTCGAAGGTGCGCTTGAGATATTCTTCCGGGTCCTGGCCGTAACCGGAAAACCAGTCCTCGAATGCTCTGGCGACGCGCGCCGGCGTATCCACCAGGCCTTCACGGGCAGGATCGTCGCCGGCCCATTGCAGCAGGGTCTTGACGGCTTTCTCGGCTTGCTCGCGCGTGGGGCGTGCGGACAGCTTGGCCTTGGGCATTATGATTTTGGGGCTCATGCCGGTTCCAGGATCAAGGCCGGATTAAACGCGGCCAGGGCCACGGGTTGCAACCATGTTGCAAGTCCGGATTTAGTGAATCTGCCGCTTTTCGTAGGGGCTTTCCAGCAGAAAGGCCGGAATTTCCGCCTCAAAGGCCTCACCCGAGGCGGCCTTCATCTGGTAGCGGCCGAACATCAGGCCGGAGGCTGTCTCCAGCGGGCAGCCATGGGTGTATTGGAATTTCTCGCCCGGCGCGATCACCGGCTGGGCGCCCACCACACCGGGGCCGCGCACTTCGCGCACGATCCCGTTGCCGTCGGTGATGCTCCAATAGCGGGACAAAAGCTGCACCGGTTCCTGGCCGCGATTTTCAATCGTCACCGTATAGGACCAGACATAGCGCCGGTCGTCCGGATCGGACTGATCGTCGAGATAGGCGGGCTTTACCGCGACGTGAATGGAACGGGTTTCGCGCTCATACATGTGCCGATTATGGACCGATTGGACACAGGCGCAATGGTAGGTTTTGTCGCTGGCTAACGGGGTTCCACATTAACCTGCGTTTTGACGGAATTGGCGATGAAGCAGGCCTCATGCGCCAGGTGATGGATTTGCGTCAGTGTGGCGGCGTCGGCGCTGCAAACAACCTGAGGGCGCAAAATCACCCGTGCCATCCACCAGTGGCCGCCATCACTCTCCAGAAAGCCGCTGGCATCGTCCTGGTAAGACTCCACCGTGATTTTCTTTTTGGCGGCGATGGCCAGGAAGCTGAGCATGTGACAGGAGGACAGCGCCGCCACCAGCATGTCTTCCGGATCGCCCTTTGCGGCGTCGCCTTTGTAGGCGGGAGAAGCGGAAAAGATCACCGGCGTGCCATTTTTGAACGCGATGCTGTGATTGCGCGGATAGGTATCATAGGTGAAAGGCGCATCGCCGCACGACCAGCTGAGTGCGATTTTGTGTTCCGCCATCAGGCGACCTTCAGCGCTTGCGCCAGGTCTTCACAAAGGTCATCGGCGTCTTCCAGTCCCACCGACAGGCGCAGCAGGCCCGGCGTCACGCCCAGCGCCATGCGCGCGTCCTCTGTCAGCTTCTGATGGGTGGTCGTTGTGGGATGGGTGAGAAGGCTTTTGGTGTCGCCGATATTGTTGGAGATGTCGATCAGCTGCAGCGCATTGGCAAGCTGGAACGCCGCTTTCTTGCCGCCCGCCACTTCAAACGCCACCACGCCGCCGCCGCCATCCATCTGGGCGCGGGCGAGATTGTGCTGCGGATGGTCGGGGCGGAAAGGATAAAGGACCCGCGTCACCTTGGCATTGCCGGCCAGGAAATCGGCCACCTTCAGCGCGTTTTCGCTATGGGCTTTCATCCGCAGGTCGAGTGTCTCCAGGCTTTTCAGGTGCAGCCAGGCATTGAAGGGGCTGATGGAAGGGCCGGTGTTGCGAATGAACACCTGAAGCTTCTCATCCAGGAATTTCTGGTCGCAAAGGATCATGCCGCCCAAAGCGCGGCCCTGGCCGTCAATGAATTTGGTGGTGGAATGCACCACGATATGGGCGCCGAATTCCATCGGCCGCTGCAAGGCCGGGGTGGCGAAGGCATTGTCCACCACGACCAAGGCGCCATGACGGTTTGCGATCTGGCTGACGGCTTTCAGGTCCACAATCGAAAGCGCGGGGTTGGACGGGGTTTCCAGGAACAGCATGCGGGTGTTGGGCCGCATCGCCTTTTCCCATTCATTGGGATCTTCGCCATTCACCAGCGTGTGGGTGATGCCAAAGCGCGGCAGGATCTGTTCCACCACATGCAGGCAGGAGCCGAACATGGCCCGCGCCGCCACGATGTGATCGCCCTGGTTGAGGCCTGACAGCAGCACTGAGGATACGGCCGCCATGCCGGTGGCCGTGGCACGGCCGACCGCAGCACCTTCCAGCGCCGCCATGCGTTCCTCGAACATCGAAACCGTGGGATTGCCGAAGCGGCTATATTGATAGCCGCCGATCTCGCCCTTGAAGCGGGCTTCAGCTTCCTCGGCTGCTTCATAGGCATAACCGGAGGTGAGAAACAGCGCCTCGTCGGTTTCCTGGAAAGGCGTGCGCACCTGGCCGGCCCGCACTGCCAGGGTGCGCTTCTTCCAGTTTCCGGGTTTTTTGTTGGTGGCCATGGAATTTTCCTGTTGAGGCAAGGTTTTCGCGTGCTTGCGGGGCTTGGGTCAAGCTCATTAGACTCCCCGCAAGCCGCCCATGCGGTACAGGCGGATCAGACGGGCAGGAAAACGGCATGAAGCGCCTTTATCTTTTGCGCCACGCCAAGGCGGTGCCGGCGGACCCGGAGCTGGACGATCATGCCCGCGTGCTGGCCGTGCGGGGCATGCATGACGCCGCCGCGATGGCGCGCTATCTGCGCAAGAACAGTTTTGTCCCCGATCTGGTGCTGGTTTCGACGTCCGCCCGCACGCGCCAGACGGCGGAGCTGGTGCTGCGCGAAATTGAGTCCAAAGCGGATTATCGCGAGCAGCTTTACCTGGCCGAGCCGGGAAAAATTCTTTCCCTGGTGCAGGCGGCGCCGCAAAACATCGATGGCGTTATGGTGGTGGGTCACAATCCGGGTTTGGAAGAGCTGGCCGGTCTGTTGGCGCGCGAGCCGGTGC
>CAIXUE010000245.1 GCA_903922545.1 uncultured Alphaproteobacteria bacterium
GAGTTTCGAGAAAGCGTCAATGGTGTAGACGTAAAGCACATTGGGCTTTTTGCGCGCGTCATGGCCGCGGCGCACGATGATGAAATCGATCAGTGCGTCAGGCGCGATCTGCAGCTTTTTAAGAATGGCAGCTTTAAGCGCGGCTTCGGAATGGCCCAGCGGCAGCTTGAGTTCGGTCAGGCGAAGCATGCGCGCCGCTTAAATTGAATCGCGCAGGCCCCTGATGCGATGGGCCAGGGCCTTCATGATGTACATGGCGAAATTGGGCACTTCATCGATCATGAAACGGAATTGCCGCTCATCCAGCACCGATAATTCCGCGCTGTCGCGCACGCGCGCGCTGGCCGTATGCAGGCCGCCGTCAATCAGCGGCATGAAGCCAAGCGCTTCATTGGGGCCGCAAGTATCGACCACCTTGTCATGGGTCACGATCTCGATCATGCCCGACTGCACGATATAAACATTCTTGCCGGTCTCGCCTTCCTTGAAGATCACCGTGCCGGCGGGAAACATCATGTTGGTGCCCGCGTTCCTGGCGAACACCTGCATGTTGATTTCTTTGTCATTGCTCATCGGTCAAAACCCCCACTTATTTATGTTGGCCGGGAAGAAATGGCGGAGCCGGAGGGATTCGAACCCTCGATAGGGCTTTGCAACCCTATAACGGTTTAGCAAACCGCCGCCTTCAGCCTCTCGGCCACAGCTCCGCATAAAACTTCAACCTCGAAGAATGAGGCTGAAGGCATTTTCCTTTGCCCCGCTTTCGCGGGGCGGGCAGCCTCTCGGCCACAGCTCCGCATAAAACTCCAACCTCGAAGAATGAGGCTGAAGGCATTGTTCTTTGCCCCGCTTCGCGGGGCGGGGCAGCCCTCGGCCCCAACTCCGCATGAAATGCCAGCTTGGCGCCAATAAGCTGAATGCACTTTTACCGTGTCCCCGATTTTTGGCCTTAAAAATCGCAGAAGGCCGCCCTTTTGCCCCAGATTGCCGTCAGGCTCAAGCACGCTTCTGCCGCGTTGCGGCAACAATAAATCTGAAGCCATGGCTTGCCCACACCTTGGCAGGAGCGCAGCATTACTGTGACCGGAAGTGACCGGCCGACTTTCGCGTTTGCCGTGAAAGGGGGCTTTCTCGGTGGACGCGCCCAGTGGAGGAGCAGTCTATGCAGGTCAAACACATTCTTCAGGAAAAAGGACGGCACATTATCGGCGTGGCCGACACCGCCACGCTGGCGGAGGCGGCGCATATCCTGGCCGAGCATCATATCGGCGCTCTGGTGATCCAGGACAGCGGCGGCGCGCTGGCGGGAATTTTTTCCGAACGCGATCTTGTGCGCGCGGTGGCTGAGGATGGGGTGCTTTCTTTCAGCCGGACCATCGGCGCCTATATGAGCCGTCAGGTCAACACCTGCCATGACAGCGATACGGTGGAAGCGCTGATGGAAATGATGACCCGCGGCCGCTTTCGCCATGTGCCGGTGCTGGACGAGCGCCAGCACCTGGCAGGCATGATTTCGATTGGCGATGTGGTGAAGACCCGCATCGCGGAAGCCATGCACGAAGCCAATTCGCTGCGGGAGTATATTTCCGCGGTGCATTAAACCGCCGGGAACTCAGGAAACCCTATAAAACCGGGCCTTTTTGGAACGGGCAGGGCATAAGCGCGTTTCTTCTCGCGGAACCTTTTGTTTGGAGCCCCAAGATGAAATTCAGCGCTTTGGCCGTAAGCGGCCTTGCCCTTTCCGCTTTTCTTTCCGTGGGCCCAGTGCTGGCCCAGGACAATCGGGTGGATGCGGGCGGCATGCCTACCACCCATTCCACGCCGCAGGAACATGCCGCCACCGCCGACCTGAACAACCAGGTCACCAATTCCAATGTCGCGGCCGACCAGCAGACCAACACGGCTGCCAGCACCAACGATGCCCAGTATCAGGCACAGCAGCAGCAATATCAGGGTCAGTTGCAGCAAAATCAGGCAGCGCAGCAGGACTATCAAAACAAGTCCGCGGCTTATGCCGATCAGACCGCGCATTATGAAAGCCTGCGCGCCCGCTATGCCGCCGAACGCGCCGCTTATCATCGCGGCATCTGGCCGGCGCGATTTGCCCAATGGACACTGGATGAAAGCGATCCCGGCCTGGTCGGTCAGCGGGTCGAGATTCTCAGTGGCGATCATGTCGGCACCGTCGATACCGTCGCGCACACGCCCAACGGCCATGTCGAAGCGCTTTTGGTGCATTTGGACAGCGGCAAGCTGGTGTGGATCGATCGGACCGATATTCGTTATGACAGCGGCGGCCGGGTCGTGATGACCAATCTGGATCGTTCAGACCTGGGCCAGATGGCGGACGAATCCGTCGGTTAGTTCTGTAAGTATTTGATATTAAAAGGCTTCTTCGGCCGCCCGGCTGGGGAAGCCTTGTTTTTTGACCTTTGCTCTATATCTGGTGCTGCAGGTATTTATCGGGTCGATGGGTGGGGCTTTAGGGCCGTGTCCACAGCCCGCAGCGAAGTAAAGCAAAAAAAGCCGAAAATCGCGGCTTTTCCCGTTTGACTTGCGAAAATCACGCCCCTATAACCCGCGCCCACGCTGCTTCGCGGCATTGGCTACGGAGTGGTGTTTCCCGTTGATTTTAGACGTGAAAATCGTCTGCGGGTGCTGTTTGACATTG
Organism: uncultured Alphaproteobacteria bacterium; assembly: GCA_903922545.1. Next base: position 2,672 of record CAIXUE010000245.1, read on the forward strand.
TGATTACAGGAAGGGGAACGTGGGCGGCGGCTCGGTATGCCACTCATGTCAAAGGTCAAACTTTGACGTGAACAAATCGAGCAGCGACGTAATGAATGCTCGCGTTCTTCTGCAAAAATGAAAGACTCTAAAGTCGATCGGTATCGGACCTTGACGGGCTCGATGTCGATCAACCCTTGTCATAAGTTTTTGCGAACACGCAAATCCGGCCGGGTGCAAGCCCGGCCAAATGAGAGCATTCAGCGTCGTCTGCGATAGGATCAAAACATGAGAGTTTGATCCTGGCTCAGAA
>CAIXUE010000246.1 GCA_903922545.1 uncultured Alphaproteobacteria bacterium
CCAAGAACAATCCCGTCCTGATCGGCGAACCCGGCGTGGGCAAAACCGCCATCGCCGAAGGCCTGTCGCTTCGCATCGTCAACGGCGATGTGCCCGAATCCCTGCGCGACAAGAAGTTGATGGCGCTGGACATGGGCGCCCTCATCGCTGGCGCCAAATTCCGCGGCGAATTCGAGGAGCGGCTGAAAGCCGTCATCAATGAAGTCTCCGGCGCCGCCGGCTCCATCATTCTGTTCATCGATGAAATGCACACACTGGTTGGCGCGGGCAAGGGTGATGGCGCCATGGATGCCTCCAATCTCCTCAAGCCGGCCCTGGCGCGGGGCGAACTGCATTGCATCGGGGCGACCACGCTTGATGAGTATCGCAAATATATTGAAAAAGACGCCGCCCTGGCGCGCCGGTTCCAGGCCGTGTTCGTGGGCGAACCCACGCCCGAAGACACCATCTCCATCCTTCGCGGCCTGAAGGAAAAATACGAATTGCATCACGGCGTGCGGATCACTGATTCCGCCATTGTCGCCGCGGCGCAGCTTTCCAACCGCTACATCACCGACCGTTTCCTGCCCGACAAGGCCATTGACCTGATGGACGAGGCGGCTTCGCGCCTGCGCATGCAGATCGATTCCAAGCCGGAAAAACTTGATGAACTGGACCGCCGTATCATCCAGCTCAAGATCGAGCGCGAAGCCCTGAAAAAGGAAAGCGACGCCGCCAGCCGCGACCGCCTGGTCCAGCTGGAAAAAGAGCTGGGTGGGCTGGAAGATGAATCCGGCATTCTCACGGCCCGCTGGCTGGAAGAAAAAAAATCCGTCGCCGATGTCCAGACCATCAAGGAAAAGTTGGATGCGGCCCGCGGCGAAGCCGACATGGCGCAGCGCAAGGGTGATTTCGCCAAAGCCGGCGAGCTGACCTATGGCGTGATCCCGAACCTGGAACGCCAGCTAAAGGCCATCGAAGACAAGAAAGACGAAGCCCTGGCGTCGGAATCCGTCACCGCGGAAAACATCGCCCAGATCGTCTCGCGCTGGACCGGCATTCCGGTGGACCGCATGCTGGAAGGCGAACGCGAAAAGCTGCTCCATATGGAACAGGGGCTGGAAAAACGCGTGGTCGGCCAGGACGAAGCCGTGCGTGCCATCGCCAATGCGGTGCGCCGCGCCCGCGCCGGCCTGCAGGATCCCAACCGCCCCATCGGCTCTTTCTTGTTCCTGGGGCCCACCGGCGTTGGCAAGACCGAACTCACCAAAGCCTTGGCGGAATTTCTGTTCGACGACGACAGCGCCATGGTCCGTATCGACATGAGCGAATTCATGGAAAAACACGCCGTAGCGCGGCTGATCGGCGCGCCGCCCGGTTATGTCGGCTATGAAGAAGGCGGCGTTCTCACCGAAGCGGTGCGCCGCCGGCCCTATCAGGTGATCCTGTTCGATGAAGTCGAAAAGGCCCATGCCGATGTTTTCAATGTGCTGCTCCAGGTGCTGGATGACGGCCGCCTGACCGACGGGCAGGGCCGCACAGTCGATTTCCGCAACACAGTGATTATCCTGACTTCCAACCTCGGCACGGAATACCTCTCCAGCGAGGAGGGTGACACCAAAGCTTCCCGCGCCCAGGCGATGGCGGCGGTGCGGGCACATTTCCGCCCCGAATTCCTCAACCGGCTGGATGAAATCATTCTCTTTCACCGCCTGACGCGCGCCAATATGGACCGCATCGTCACCATTCAGATGGCGCGGCTGGAAAAGCTGCTGGCAGGTCGCAAGATCGAAATCGCGCTGGACAAGAAAGCCACCGACTGGCTGGGCAATGCCGGTTACGATCCGGTCTATGGCGCCCGCCCGCTCAAGCGGGTGATCCAGCGCCGGCTGCAGGATCCGCTGGCGCAATTGCTGCTGGAAGGCAAAATTGTGGATGGCGCAAAGATAAGCGTCAGCGCCAGCAAGACCGGGCTGACCATTGATGGCCAGGAATTCTCCGCCAGCGCTGATGAACTGGCGGAAGTGGCCCCCGAGGGTGTCGTCCTCAATTAAGAGGGGCTACTTCACCTTCGCCTGGCGCAGATCGGTGGGATTGTCCGATACCTGGGTTTCCAGGGCGGCGGAAGCCAGGGTCTGGTCGATCTTCATCCGCTGCTGCAGAAAGTCGCGCAGCTCGCTGCCGCTCAGTGTCCGCCCTTCAGCGATTTTTACCTTGAGCGGATTGACCTGATGGCCGTTGACCCGGATCTCGTAATGCAGATGCGGACCTGTCGCCAGGCCGGTCATGCCGCTATAGGCGAAGACTTCGCCCTGAGACAAACGCGCTCCGCTGCGCAAACCGGCCGCAAAGCGTGACAGGTGCCCATAGGCGGTGGCATAGCCGCTGGAGTGGTTGATGATCACGAAATTGCCATAGCCATTGGCCCAGCCCATGAAGCTGATGGTGCCGGCGCCCGCCGCTTTCACGGGCGTGCCCTGCGGCACGGCGAAATCCACGCCCTGGTGCATGCGGGTGTAACCCAAAATGGGATGCAGGCGTGATCCGAAACCAGATGAGATACGCGCGCCGTCCACCGGCGTCTTCATCAGCATGCCCTTGGCCGACTGACCTTTGGCGTCGAAATAATCCGCCGAGGCTTCGCCATCGGGCAGATAGCGGTACATGATGACGTCTTTGCCCGACACCCGCAGCCGCATATAGGAAACATTGCCCGTCTTCGCCGGCTGGCCATCGGGCGTGTAATAATAATCGTAATAGACTTCGAATGAATCGCCCGGGTGCAATTCGCGCTGGAAGTCGACCTTATAGGTCAGCATGTTGATCATTTCTTCCACGACATCCGTGGGTATGCGCGCCTGGGTGCCGGCCAGGAAAAGACTGGAATCG
>CAIXUE010000247.1 GCA_903922545.1 uncultured Alphaproteobacteria bacterium
AGCACCGGCTAGAGAATTTTCAAAAAACCTTGTAATATAAGCGTTAGATGTCCATGGGCGTCCAAACGCGTCCAGAGGCATCCGGAACGAAATGGGGGCCTTTTTGGGGGCCGTGGGGGCCTTTTTGGGGGCCTATTTGACGGGGATTCGAACCATGCCGCTGACCCACGCCGCCCTCAAAGCCGCTAAGCCTCAAGCGAAGCCGTACAAGCTGTATGACGAGAAGGGACTGTTCCTGTCGGTAGAGCCGAAAGGCGGCCGTCTGTGGCGCTTGAAATACCGCTTCAATGGCAAAGAGAAGAAGCTCGCGCTGGGCGCCTATCCAGAGACCGGTCTGAAGGAAGCGCGTGACAAGCGAGACGAAGCCCGCACTCGTCTGGCAGCCGGTGTCGATCCTGGTCATCAGAAAAAGGTCGACAAGCAGACGCAGATCGTGCGAGCCGCCAATACCTTCCAGGCCGTAGCCGACGAATACATCACCAAACGGGAGAGGGAGGGCATAGCAGCCGTCACCGTCACCAAGGCGCGTTGGCTGCTGCGGTTACTGGCGGTCAAGATCGGCAACCGCCCCATCGCCGAAATCACGGCTCCCGAGCTCTTGACCGCCCTTAGGGCAGTTGAGAGCCAGGACAAGCTGGAAACCGCCCGGCGTATGCGGTCGTTCGCCGGCCGGGTCTTCCGCTATGGCCTGGCCACCGGCCGATGCGAGCGCAATGTCGCCGCGGACCTTCTCGGGGCCCTGACAGCACCGACCGTCACCCATCGGGCGGCTATCCTTAAGCCCGCCGCCGTTGGGGCTCTGCTACGCGCTATTGAAGGCTATACCGGCCAACCCTCCACGGCCCTTGCCCTTCGGCTTGCCCCTCATGTCTTCGTCCGTCCCGGCGAGCTACGACATGCCGAATGGCAGGAAGTGGATTTTGACCGCTCGGTCTGGATCATTCCCGGCACCAAAATGAAGATGGGTGAAGAACACCGCGTGCCGCTTTCCCGCCAGGCTGTGGCGATCCTGCGGGAGGCGCGCCAGTTCTCCGCTGGCGAGGGATATATCTTCCCATCACTAAGTTCAGCCAAACGACCGATTTCCGAGAACACCTTGAATGGGGCGCTTCGTCGGTTGGGCTTTAGAGGCGATCAGATGACAGCGCACGGATTTCGCGCCATTGCATCAACGCTGCTCAATGAGAGCGGGCAATGGAACCCTGATGCTATCGAGCGCGCCCTGGCGCATGGTCAGGAAAATGGCGTCCGGGCCGCCTACCACCGGGGCGCTTACTGGGATGAACGGGTTCGCATGGCAGAGTGGTGGAGCGATTATCTCGACACTTTACGCAAGGGCGCGAAGGTCCTTTCGCTAAAACGCGGGGCGTAAACTATCTTGGCCTACGTTGGATATCAGCGGCCCGGCGGTCAGTGATTATCCCCAATGAGGTTTCCGGCAGGGTGCTTAAGGAGCCAAAAAATCAGCTTCATAGGCCACCCCCTTTCTCCGGCTCTTGTGCCGGTTCCCTCTACTTGGGGATAGAATCAGCCTCCACAAGCCCTAGGCTGTGGTTTCTCAAATGCATACTTCCCAAATAAAATGTGGCGGTTCGGCCTGTCGTTAAGCTGCAGGCTCTGACCCGGCGCAAAGCGCTTTCATGTCGGCTTCGATCAATTGCGCCCTAGCCTCCAAGAACTTCTCGTAATCGTCGGCCACCAGCTCATCGTAGGGAATGAGGTGCGTGGAAAGACGATAGCGGACGGTGTCCACGCCTAGACAACCTTCAAATGTAGGTCTTCGTCCCACGTTGTTTTCTTCTTTTCCTTGAGCGTGCTAAATGCAGAGACAAGAGTAAGCAAT
>CAIXUE010000248.1 GCA_903922545.1 uncultured Alphaproteobacteria bacterium
CAAATCCCTGCCCCAGGCCATCCTGCTGGACCGGCAGATGCCGCGCCTTGACGGGATGCAGGTGCTGCAGGAATTGCGGCGCGAAGACCAGACGAGGCTCATTCCCGTCATCATCCTGTCGGCGCTGGCCCGCAGCGACGATATGTATTCGGGTTATCGCGAAGGCGCAGACGCCTATATTTCCAAACCGTTTCTGCCAGACCAGGTCATCGAATGCTGCGAAAAGCTGCTCCGTCCCTATGATGTCAGCGCCCAGGCCGCCTCGATCAAAGCCGCCTGGGAAAACGCAGCCTACGTGTAGGGCGAGCCATGACAACGGGGGGCGCGGCAATCAATTATCTGGAGGTGCGGCCCCCCGCTTCGCCCGCTGCTGCAGGACAAACGCAGCCGGAGCAACGGCGGCGCCAAGCCGACCGTGAGCATGATCTTTTCGCCACCATCGTCGAAGATGCGTTCAGCGAAATCATTGTGTTTGACGCCGAAACTCTGGAAATCATTCTGGCCAACAGAAGCGCCAGAAACAATCTGGGTTATGGCGCCTCCGAACTGAATGGCCTCAGCCTGGGCGAAATTAAGGCGGAGTTCTCAATCGCCCGCCTGCGGGAAATCTACCGCCCCATTCTGGACGGCGAAACCACCAAGATCGTGGTTCACACCATCCACCGCCGCAAGGATGGCAGCACCTATCCCGTCGAAGTCCATTCCCGCATTTCCCAATTCGCCGGCCGGCCCACCATCTTTCAGATCTCGATCGACCAGACAGAAATCAGGCGCTCCCAGGCCCTGGCCACGCTGACCACAACCATCGAACGGGACGCGGCCGAGGCGCGCGACAGCCGGGTCTTTCTTTCCGATCTGTTGACGCGTCTCAACCGCCAGTTCGGCAGCCAGATCGCTCACGCCTATATGTGGAAGGAAAGCCATGGCCGGCTGGAATCCTCCGGCATCTGGCATGCGGAATCTCCGGCAAAATGGCAGGGCGAGTTCCAAAGGGCGGCGGCGGCGATTGCCCTGCCATCTGGCGTGGGCCTGGCAGGACAGGTGCATCGCAAAAGACAGGCCGTCATCATCAGCAATATGGGCGAAAGCCCCTTGTTTGTGCGCGGCTCGGCCTTTGAAGGCATGCCCATATCGGTGGGCTTCGCTCTGCCCGTCTTTGTGGGAAACCAGGTCGCCGCCGTGCTGGAATTTTTCTTTGTCCAGAGATTTTCCATCGATATCTGGCCCGAGATGACCGAAGCCGTCATCGAACAGATCAGCCGCCTGTACGAGCGCAAACTGGCCGAGGAAAGCGCCAACGAAAGCCGCGACCGTTTTGACGCGGCCGTGAACGGCGCCGCGGTGGGCCTGTGGGATTACAATTATAAGAACGGCATTTTCTATTTGTCGCCCCGCTGCCGCGACATTCTTCATATCGAACAAGGCTCCCAGCCTCCCACCTGGAAAGCTTTTGGCGCCCGCATCCATCCCGAAGATGTCCGGCGTACGGCTTCGGCGATGCGGGCGCACATGATCAAGCGCACGCCCTATGATGTCGAATACCGCTACCGCACATCCGAAGGCCGCTATATCTGGCTGCATTCCCGGGCCCAGGGCGTCTGGGATGGCACGGGCACCATCATCCGTACGGCCGGAACGATCGAAGATATTTCCGCGGAAAAAGAAGGTGAAAATGTCCAGCGCGAGGTACTGGCCTGCATCGCCGGCTCAGACGACACCTCCACCAAAGTCACCAAGGCACTCAACCGGGTCTGCACTTATCTGAATCTGGAAACCGCGATCGTCAGCCATGTCGCGGACGACCAGTATGAAGTGCGCTATCGCTCTTCCCTTGGCGCAGGTCCCGCGCTGAACACATCGATACCGTTGTCGGAGACCATCTGCTCCGATATTTATTCCGCCGATACGCTGCAGATTTTTCCCGCCCTGGAAAATTCTCCCGTGGCGACCCATCCCGCCCGCGCGCTGCACGGGATCGAGGCCTATATCGGCATCACCGTCTTTGTGAAGGGCGTACGCTTCGGCACGCTCAGCTTTTACGGCCCCAAACCCCGGGAAAGCTTCAGCGAGATGGAAATCGCCATGGTGCGCCTTTTGGGGCGCTGGATCGGCGAGGAAATCGGCCGGGCCTCCGACGTCGCCGAGCTGATAGAAAATGACGTGCGCATTTCCGCCAAACTGGCTTCCGTTGCCGACGCTCTTCTGACCGTCGATCACAATGGCATGATCGAAGACGCCAATCCCGCGGCGGCGCGCCTGTTCTCCTGGTCCACCGACGAAATGCGAAAAATGCCGCTGGCCACCCTCTTGCCCACGGCCAAGACCTTTTCCCATCCCGACGGCCGGCTGATCCCGGTTCAACTCCGGCAGGATGTCGCCATCCGCAAAGATGGCCAGCGCCTTGCGGTGCTGCTGAACGTCTCGGAGATTCATCTGGGCAACCGCAAAATCTACACCGTGGCGATGTCTGACCTGACCGAGGTCAAGCAGGCCGAGGTGGCCAAGGGCGCCTTCATTTCCACCGTCAGTCATGAATTGCGCACCCCGCTTACCTCCATTCGCGGCGCCATCGACCTGATCGTCAGCCAAATCACCGGCCCCCTGGCGCCCGAAACTGCGGCCCTGGCCGAAGTCGCCCAGCGCAACTGCGACCGGCTGCTGCGGCTGGTCAACGACATACTGTCCATCGAAAAGCTGGAATCCGGCCGTTTTGAAATGACGCTGCAGCCGCTTGATGTCCGCCCCATCCTGACCGAAGCGGCCCACGCCAACGCTCTTTATGCCGCGAAATTCGATTCTGGATTCGAATTGTCAATCGCTGACGACCTGCCCATGGTGATCGCGGACAACGAACGGCTGATGCAGGTGATGGCAAACCTGCTCTCCAACGCGGCGAAATTCACGCGGCCCGGAACGAAAATATACGTTTCGGCCCAGCGCTCCGGAAAATATGTCCGCATCTCGGTGCGCGACCAGGGCGCCGGCATTCCCGACCGCATCCGCCACCGCATCTTCGAAAAATTCATGCAGGGCGAAGCCGTCAACACCCGCGGCTGCGAAGGTTCGGGTCTGGGCCTCAGCATTGCGCGCCAGCTTGTCGAACTGATGAACGGCGAAATCGGCTTTGAAACGGAAAAAGACGCCGGAACCACCTTCAGCGTCAATCTTCCCATCGCCGACCTTTCGCACACCGTCGAAGAAGTCAAAGCCATCTGAAGGAATAGCAGGAGCACGTCATGCCGGGAACGCTTAGTCATGTCGCCTATATCGACGATGACATTGACATTCTTTGCATTGCGAAGGTCGCGCTGGGCACGGTGGGCAATCTGCAAACCGCATTGATTCACGGCCCCCAAATGGCGCTCGAACAGCTGGTGCGCGCCGCGCCCGACCTGATTTTGCTGGATGTGATGATGCCTGAAATAGACGGGCCGACTCTTTTGTCCGAAATTCTGCATCACCCCCTGCTGGCCAAGACGCCGGTGATCTTCATGACGGCCAAGGTCCAGCCCAAGGAGGTCAACCACTACCTGGCGCTGGGCGCGATCGGCGTGATCCCCAAGCCTTTTGACCCCATGAATTTGGCCCGGGAAGTGCGCCAGCTGTGGGACAAATGGAACGCCAGCGAAAGCATAACCGCCTTCGTGTCCTGAGAGCAGACAGATGAAACGGAATGTAACCGCCCTGATGAAAGAATCGCCCGTCATGCGGCGGTTCTGCCGCCGCATCTCTATCCTGGCGGGCGACATTCTGATTGCCGCCGGTCTGACCATATCCATCGGCTGGCAGCTGCATATCGCCGCCATGGAAAGCCTGCTTCCCAGTTTCGGGACAATGAACCCCATGACCGCTGCCGGCTTTGTCAGCTTCGGGCTGGCGCTTGTTTTGCCCGGCGATACGGGCGCCATGATGATTTTGAAGCGCGTCTGCATTCTCATCATTCCTGTCATGTCCCTTTGCCGGCTCTCCGACACCTTCCTTCACACCAATATGCATGTCGATGGGATGGTGTTTGGCCAGTTGATGGTGCAGGCGCTGCAGCACAAAGCCCCCTCCATGGCGGTTTTCACAACCTCCAGCCTGGCCGCCATCGGCTTTGCACTGCTGCTCGATTCCATCCCCAATCGCACCAGCCGCTTTGCCGGCCAGGCCATCACCGCGGTGGTGATGCTTCTGTCCTTCACCGCCTGCGTGGGTTTCGCCTATGGCGCATCTGGCCTTTACGTCATTGGCCAACTTCCTTTTTCCATGAACACCGCTCTTTGTTTCCTGATCCTGAGTTTTGGCATTTTGTGCCGCCAGAATTTCGGTCTTGTCTCCGCTTTCAAAAGCCCGCTGCTGGGCGGCAAGACTGCGCGCAGACTGCTGTTGCTGAATATCGGCTTGCCTTTTTTGCTGGGGCTGGCCTGCGTCTATGGCCTTTCCGGCCGCGATGCGGGCATCATCACAGCCATCGCGATTTTCACGGTCGCCAATATCTGCGTCCTGACTGCGGTCACCGCTTTTGCGGCGCGTCATCTGGATCATCTGGCCGTAAGGCTGGCCGACCGCACTTGCGACCTGGAAGAGGCCAAGACCGTCGCCGACAGCGCCAATCATGCCAAATCGCATTTCCTCGCCAATATGAGCCATGAGATGCGCACCCCCATGAACGGCATTCTGGGGATGCTGGAAGTGCTGGGCTACACCAAACTGGATGAAGACCAGGGCCGCATGGTCGCCACCATCCGCACCTCCGCGCGCACTCTGCTGGATCTCCTCAACGGCATCCTGGATTTCTCCAAGATCGAAGCCGATCAGCTTTCCATCGAAAGCGTGGATTCCGACATCGCCGAAATCGTGGAAAGCGCCGGCCGTCTGTTCCTGGGCGCCGCCGCGGCCAAAGGCATCACCATCCGCTGCTTTGCCGGCCCCAGCCTGCGCGGCCAATACCAGACCGATCCGGTCCGGCTTCGCCAGATCATCAGCAACCTGATCAGCAATGCCGTGAAATTCACCGCCGAAGGCATGGTGACCATTCTGGCCGACATCGAAAGCAATCCCAGCCTGCTCCGCCTTTCGGTGCAGGACACCGGCATCGGCATATCCCCGGAAACCCAGGCGCGCCTGTTCAAGCCTTTCGTCCAGGCCGATGAGAGTACGGCGCGCCGCTTCGGCGGCACGGGCCTGGGCCTTTCCATCTGCCTGCGCCTGGCCAAGCTGATGAAAGGCAAGATCGGTCTCAAAAGCGCGCCCGGCAAAGGCACCTGCATCACCGTCGAACTGCCTGTTAAACAGGTACCCGGTGAACACACCATGCCGGGCGTCAACCTGAAAGGCGTCAAGGTCCTGGTCGCCGCCAGCGACGATGTAGAAAGCCGTTATATCGGCGCCTGCCTCACCTACTGGGAAGCCGAAATCCGTTTCACCACTATATCCGCGCTGGACAGTGACATGCTGGATTGCCACGTCATTCTGGCGCCCCTGACGTCCGAAAGCGATCTGCGCCGCACGGTTACGCAAACCGCGCATAAGAATGCTTTGCGCCGCTTTGTGTTCTATTCCTTCGAGGATGTGGCGCAGGACCATCAATCTTCCGCCCGGGACGCGCTTTACACGACGGCGCTGTCTCGCGCCCGCATTGTCACCGCCGTCGCCATTGCCGCCGGGCGCAAGAGCCCCGAAATTGAGATGATTCAGAACGCCGCCGATCGCGAACTGGGCATTGTCGCGCCCGACCGCCAGGAAGCCCTGGAAAAGAACCAGCTGATCCTGCTAGCCGAAGATCACCCCGTGAACCGCGATGTGATCCTCAGGCAATTGCGCCTTCTGGGTTATGCCGCCGACGCGGTCGAAAACGGCATCGCCGCCCTGCGCGCGCTGGACCAGACGTGCTATGCCCTGGTGCTCACCGATTGCAATATGCCGGAAATGGACGGCTTTGCGCTCACCCGCGCCATACGCGAAGGCGCCGAAAACCTGCGTACCATTCCCATCATCGCCCTCACCGCCAACGCCATGGCGGGCGAAGCCCAGCGCTGCCTTTCCGCCGGCATGGATGCCTACCTTTCCAAACCGGTCACCCTGTCCGATCTGCGCGGTTGCCTTACCCGCTGGATGCCTTCTTCCAAAATCAATATGCCCCCGGCCGAGTTGCCCCCCGTCGAGCCCGCGCCCCTGCATGAAAACCGGGTACTCGATCTTTCCATGCTGCGGGAATGTTTCGGGGACGATGAAGCCGGCATTACCGAAAACCTTTTGGCTTTCCTCACCGAATTGGAAACCGACATGGAAAAGCTGGCCGCCGCGGTCGGCCGCCGGGATGACGCCGAAATCAGGCACACCGCACATCGCATCAAGGGCGCAGCGCGTTTCCTGGGCGGCTATCAATTGGCCTCGGCCAGCGAAGCACTCGAGGAAGCCGCCACAAACATGGCCTGGCCTCAAATTGACGCACGCTGGCCGGTGCTGGTTTTGGCCGGCCGCGCCATGGGCCGGGAAATCAATGCACGCCGGAACGCAGGCCCCAATCGGGGCCGCCGGCAGTATGAAAAATCGGCATAAGGAGGAACGGCATGCCGGACACTTTTGGAACCGTGGTCATCGCCGACGATGATGCCCTGACCAGAGCGGCCTACAAATCGGCGTTGCAACGCGCCGGCTATACGGTTGCCGTCGCCCAGGATGGCGAAGAAGCCACCCGTCTGGTGGAGCGCGGCGGCGTCAGCCTTCTGCTTCTCGATATCCTTATGCCGCGCAAGGAAGGGCTGGAAACGCTCATTGAAATGAAAAACCGCTTTCCGGACCTGACCATCACCGCAATCAGCGCGGGCGGCGCCCGGGGTGACACCGATTTCCTCGCCCTCGCCACGAAATTCGGCGCCGACGGCATCCTGCGCAAGCCTTTCTCACCCAAGGCTCTTTTTGTTCTGATGGGCGAACTGATGCCCGACCATGAAAAGCACATCGCAGCGGCAAGGTAAGAGCTATGGCAAGCGAACAAACTGTGACAACCGCCTCCGCCGGCAAGCTGCATCTTCTGGATCTGGCCGGCCTCAAAAATCAGATGGGTGAGCGCTGGGCGCGCATGGCCGGTCCGGTGGAGGGTTTTTTCGAAGGCGCGGTACGTCGCAATCTGGGTCCTGGCGACACATTCTCCCGCCATGAGGAACTCTCCTACATACTTATCTTCCGCAATCTTTCCCCGGAAGAAGCGCAGGTAAAATGCCGGATCATCGCCGAAGAGGTTTGTGAACGCCTGTTCGGTGATCAGGTCAAAAAGGCCAGCTTCCGCATGCTGGTAATGCCCCTGCCACCAGATGCGCTTGCCGCCGGCAGCGCCCCCGGCGCTCTCAATGAACTTCTGGAGCGCAAGGGTAAGGAAATGATTTTCCAATCCTCTTCCGGCAAGGAAGCCAACGCGCCCGCCGTGACGGCAGCCGCCACACCGTCCGATGAAGCCGAATTCCATTTTCTCTACCGCCCTATCTGGGACGCCACCAAAAATGTCGTGGTCACCTATCTTTGCCAGGGTGATGATGACAAATACGCCCCCCTGGTCGGCACCGGCCGGGGCCAGACGCCGCCCCAGGATCACCAGGCGGGCCTCGACAACCGCGTTCTGCGCGAATGCGCCACCCGTACCGGGCAGCTGCATCGCGGCGGCCTGCGCGTGCTGTTTGGCGTTTCGGTGGCGCTGGAAACGCTCAGCCATGCGCGGCTCTGGATGTCCTATTCAAAAGAACTGCAGAATATCCCGCCCGCCGTATCCCGCGACTTTGCATTCTTTGTCACCGGCATCGACAGCGGCGTCCCCAACATTCGCCTGGCGCAGGAACTGCCCAAGCTGACCCGCCTCTCCCACCAGGTATTCTGCGTCGTGGAAGACCGCGGCTATATCGGAACTCGCTTCTCGCGCACCGGCGCGCATGCCCTGGGAATTCAGCTTTCCCACGGCGAAGGAGAATCCGTTCAGATGGGCCGCATCGTGGAACTCGCCCGCCAGGCGGCGGAAGCTGGCCTTGCTGCCTTTGTGCTGGGCGTGCCTTCAACCGCCATCATGCTGCACGCCCTGGGCCAGGGCATCCGCTATCTTGAGGGCACGGTGATCCGGCCGGCGATTTCAGATCCCCGCCACGCCTTCGCCCAATCACTGGAATATGTTTATACTTCAGGCAACAAAAAGCCCGTCCAGGCGCGGGGCGAAGTGGC
>CAIXUE010000249.1 GCA_903922545.1 uncultured Alphaproteobacteria bacterium
ATAATGGCGAAGACCTGGCCGCGCTGCCGCCGGAAGAGCGCGCCGCCAAGGGCGTGTTCCTGGCCATGCAGTACCCGGTGGAGATTCCCGGCGTCACCACCATGATGTTCTTGAAAAGCGCGCTGAACGCCCAGCGCCGGGCGCGGGGCGAAAAGGAAATCGACGCCATTGGTGTGCTGAAGACCGTGCGCGCCAAGGCGGCGGCGCTGAATATTTCCGAAGACATGCTGAAGCGCGCTTTGAATGTGGGTTTTTCCGGTGGTGAGAAAAAGCGGCTTGAGATTCTGCAGATGGCGCTGTTCGAGCCCAAGTTGGCCATTCTGGATGAAACTGACTCAGGGCTGGATATCGACGCCTTGAAGCTGGTAGCCGAAGGCGTCAATGCCCTGCGCGGGCCCAAGCGCGCCATGCTGGTGATCACCCATTACCAGCGCCTGCTGGATTATATCGTTCCCGATCGCATTCATGTGCTGGCGGGTGGCCGCATTGTCGCCGAAGGTGGCAAGGAGCTGGCGCTGGAACTGGAAGCCACCGGCTATGACAAGATCATCAAGGAGCCGGCATGAGTTCTGCCGCGCTGCCGACACGCCGGTTTGAGGAGTGGAAATACTCCGACCTTGCCCATGCTTTGGGTGAGGATGGTTTTGGCGTGGAAGCGGCGCGGGTGGTTGTTGGCAAGGTGCCGGAAGGCGTGGAGCGGTTTGATCTGGACGAGCCCAACCGGCCCGACTGGGTGAAGGCCCATTACGGCAAGCTGAAGCAGAATGTGGTCAGCGCGGTATCGCTAGCCCTGGCGCGCGGCGGCGTTGCCGTGCGGGTGCCAAAGAACAAGAACATCGAGCAGCCCCTGAACCTGGCGTTCGCCGGCAAGGGCCATGTGCGGGCGCTGATCGTGCTGGAAGAGGGTGCTTCTCTCACTGTGTTCGAAACTGGCGAAGGTGCGCAGACGCGCAACATGGGTGTGGAAATTGTGCTGGGCGCGAATGCGCAACTGCATCATGTCCGCATCGCGCCCAAAGCGCCGGGCGCTGTGCAGGTGGAAGAAGTGGCGATGCGCCTGGCGCGGGATGCCCGCTATACTGCCCATTACGCCAATTTCGGCAGCAAACTGTCGCGGCTGGAGCTGGACATCGCCCTGGAAGGCGAGGGGGCTGGGGCGCATCTGTCTGGTGTTTCGGTGCTGGGCGATGAAACCCATGCCGATGTCACCACGCGCGTCGCGCATCTGGTTGCAAAAACCCAAAGCACGCAATTGTTCAAGAAAGTGGCGGGCGGCAAAAGCCGCGCCGTCTATCAGGGCAAGGTGATGGTGGCGGCGGGCGCGGATGGCGCCGACAGCCGCCAGACCGCCAAGGCGCTGCTCTTGGGCAATCGCGCCGAAGCGGATTTGAAGCCCGAACTGGAAATTTTCGCCGATGACGTCAAATGCGCCCATGGCGCGGCGGTGGGCGATCTGGATGCGGATTCGCTGTTTTATCTGCGTGCCCGGGGCCTTCCGGAAAATGAGGCGCGCGGTCTGCTGCTGCACGCCTTTCTGGAAGATGCCTTTGCCGGTATCGTCCGCGAAGATCTGCGCGAGAAGGTTCGCGAAGCAGTCAATGCCGCGCTGGACGGGCTTGTCCCATGACCGCGCAAGGCAAAATCACTCCGGCCTTTGATGCCGCCGCCGCCCGCGCCGATTTTCCCATTCTGGCCCGGACAGTGCATGGCAAGCCGCTGGTTTATCTGGACACCGGCGCATCGGCCCAGAAACCGGCGGTGGTGCTGGACCGGATGCGCGATTTCGCGGCCAGCGATTACGCCAATGTTCATCGCGGGGTGCATTATCTTTCCGGCGCGGCCACCGATGCCTATGAAGCGGCGCGGCGCACGGTACAGAAATTCGTCGGCGCGGCGCGGGAAGATGAGATCATCTTCACCAAGGGCGGCACCGAAGCGATCAATCTGGTTTCCTATTCATATCTCTCTCCGCGCATCCAGCCGGGTGATGAGATCGTGCTGTCGGTGATGGAGCATCATTCCAATATCGTGCCCTGGCATTTCCTGCGCGAGCGGCAGGGTGCGGTGCTGAAATGGGTGGACGTGAAAGACGACGGCAGCCTGGATATGGAAGCGCTGGACGCTGCCATTGGGCCCAAAACCAAGCTGGTCGCCATCACCCATATGTCCAATGTGCTGGGCACCGTGACGCCGCTGAAAGAGATTGTTGCCCGCGCCCATGCCAAGGGCGTGCCGGTGTTGGCCGATGGCTGTCAGGGCGCCGTGCATGAAATTCTGGATGTGGCGGCGCTGGGCGTGGATTTCTATGCCCTGACCGGCCACAAGCTTTATGGCCCGACCGGCATTGGCGCGCTGTACGCCAAACGCGAACATCTCAAAGCCATGCGGCCCTTCAATGGCGGCGGCGAGATGATCCGCGAAGTCAGCCGCGAGAAGGTGACGTATGCCGATGCGCCGGCCCGTTTCGAGGCCGGCACCCCGCCGATCATCGAGGCGGTGGGCCTGGCGGCGGCGCTGGATTATCTTTCCGCGTTTGACCGTGCCGCCGTGCGCGCCCATGAGCAAGATCTTTATGCCTATGCCCGCCAGCGGGTGGGTGAATTCAATTGGCTGAAAGTGATCGGCGATGCGCCGGGCAAGGGTGCCATTCTGTCTTTTGAGGCGGACGGCATGCACGCCCATGATCTGGCCACCATATTGGACCGCGAAGGCGTGGCGGTGCGGGCGGGGCATCATTGCGCCCAGCCCCTGATGGAGCGGTTCGGCGTTGCCTCCACCAGCCGCGCCAGTTTTGCGCTGTACAACAATCGCGCCGATGTGGATGCGCTGATCGCCGGTCTTTTGAAGGCGCGGGAGATATTGGGTTAGTCATGGATGCGTCGCTGCGTGAGCTTTACCAGGAAGTGATATTGGACCATTCGCGCCATCCCCGGCATTTCGGCGTGCTGGAAAACGCCACCCACAAGGCGGAAGGTTTCAATCCTTTGTGCGGCGACAAAGTGAATGTGACCCTGGTGCTGGGCGCCGATGGCCGGGTCAGCGACATCAATTTCACCGGCAAGGGCTGTGCCATCAGCCAGGCTTCGGCTTCGCTGATGACCGAAATGTTGGCCGGCCGCACGCTGGAAGAGGCGCAAAAACTGATGGATGGTTTTGTCCATCTGGTGAAAGGCGAAGAAGCGCCGGGCCTGTCCGCCGATGACCGCGAATATCTGGATGTGATGTCGGGCCTGTCGGAGTTTCCCATGCGGGTGAAATG
>CAIXUE010000250.1 GCA_903922545.1 uncultured Alphaproteobacteria bacterium
GGTGATGATCAGGAAGGCGTTCATGGGCGAGAGGGACGCTCCCAGATCGCGCAAGCCCAAGACGCGCGTGGCGATGGCGAAAGCCATGTCGCCAAACGTCTCCCACATCCGCATGCCGTGATAGGAAGGATTGGGTTCGCTGAGAGTGGGGAATTTGCCGCTGCCCCAATCGAACTTGCCGGAATCCACGATCACGCCGCCCATGGAATTGCCGTGGCCGCCCAGAAATTTCGTGGCCGAATGCACCACAATATCGGCGCCCCATTCGATGGGCCGGATCAGGTAAGGCGAGGCCAGGGTATTGTCCACGATCAGGGGCACGCCCGCGTCATGGGCGATTTTGGCGACGGCTTCCAGGTCGGTGATGATGCCGCCGGGATTGGCGATGCTTTCGACAAAGACCGCGCGAGTCTTGTCGTTTATTTCGGCCTTGAAAGTTTCGGGCTTGCGCGCATCAGCCCAGCGCGCTTCCCAGCCGAATTTGGCGAAGCCCAGCTTGAACTGGTTGATCGAGCCGCCATACAGCTGGCGCGCCGCCACGATATTGCAGCCCGGCTCCATCAGCGTGTGCAGCGCCAGCAATTGCGCGGCATGGCCGGACGAACAGGCAAGGCCCGCGCGGCCATTTTCCAGCGCCGCGACGCGCTCCTCCAGCACCGCGGTGGTGGGGTTCATGATGCGGGTATAGATGTTGCCGAAGACCTGAAGATTGAACAACGCCGCGGCATGGTCAGCGTCTTCAAAAGCAAAGGCTGTGGTCTGGTAGATCGGTGTCGCCCGCGCGCCGGTGGCGGGATCGGGCTGGGCCCCCGCATGCACGCTCAGGGTGCTGAAACCGTAATCGGCCATGACAGGCTCCTATAGTCGCTTGAGAGATCCACCTTTGCCGAACAGCAAGGGCTTGCGATTGTCGATGACGCGGCGGTTGATGCCCATCCAGCCCAGCTCGCCCGAAAAGCGGCCATGCTCGATCTTGGGGCAGCGGTCCATGATGACGGTGAGGCCGGCGGCTTCGGCGATCTGCTGCGCTTCCTCGCTGATGACGCCAAGCTGCATCCAGAGGATTTTGACGCCCAGACGATCTTTTTCGATCACAGTCTCGCGGGCGATGTCAGGCGCGTATTTGGCTTCACGGAAAATATCAACCATGTCCACCGGCCCGGGCACCTCTTTCAGCGAGGCATAGACTTTCTGTTTCAGGATTTCCTGACCCGCCATGCCGGGATTGACCGGGATGATTTGGTAGCCCTTGTTCAACAGATACATCATGGCGAAATAGGACGGGCGGATGGAATTGCCGCTGGCCCCCACCATGGCGATGGTCTTTACGCTGCGCAGGATGGATTTGATCTGGGTGTCGGGATAGGCGGGCATTAATTCGGCCACCTGGGTTCGCGTTTTTCCAGAAACGCGCCGATGCCTTCATTGGCTTCGGCATGCAGCATGTTTTCCGTCATCACCTGGGCGGCATAGGCGTAAGCCTTGTCCAGCGGCATTTCCAGTTGCTGGTAGAAAGCATGCTTGCCGGTGCGCACCGTGGCGAAAGGCTTGCTGGCAATCTTTTTGGCCAGGGCGTCGGTTTCGCCGCGCAATTTATCCGCCGGTACGGCGCGATTGATAAGCCCGATGCTGACGGCCACTTTGGCCTCCACCATATCGCCGGTCAAAAGCATTTCCATCGCCTGTTTGCGCGGCACATTGCGCGACAGCGCCACCATGGGCGTGGAACAGAACAGCCCGATATTGACGCCTGGGGTGGCGAATTTCGCCGTATCGGCCGCCACCGCCAGATCGCAACTGGCGACAAGCTGGCAGCCCGCCGCCGTGGCCACGCCCTGCACCTCGGCAATGATGGGGCGGGGGTGGGCGACAATGGTCTGCATCAGTTTGGAGCATTGGGTGAACAGCGCGGCGAAAGCTTCCTTGCCGTGGTCGCGCACGGCGCGCGCTTCGGTCATTTCACGCAGATCATGGCCGGCGGAAAAGACCGGGCCATTGGCGGCGATCACGATCACGCGAACCCCATGGTCCATGGCGGCATGTTCCAGCGCATCCAGCAGCGCCCGCATCAGGGCCGAAGACAGCGCATTGCGCGCCCCCGGCCGGTTCAAGGTCAGGCGTAACACGCCGTCATGACGTTCAGACAAAAGCAGGGGATCGCTGGCGCTCATGGGGTAAATCTAGTGCGAGACGGCGGAAATTACACCTTTTACTGCGGTATTATGATACCGCACGCAGAAAAAGCCTGAAATTGCGATATTCCGGTTGACCGGGCAGGGGCAAAACCCTATACGCGCCCGTCCTTTCAAGAGAATGAGCCATGAAAACCTATACGGCCCGCGCTTCCGAGATCGAGAAGAAGTGGATCCTGATTGACGCCGAAGGCCTGGTGGTCGGGCGTCTTGCCTCGATCATCGCCATGCGCCTGCGCGGCAAGCACAAGGCGACCTACACCCCCCACATGGATTGCGGCGACAATATTATCGTCGTCAACGCGGCCAAGGTGCTGCTGACCGGCCAGAAGCTGAAGAAGAAAATCTATTACCACCACACCGGTTATATCGGCGGCATCAAGGAACGCACCGCCGGCGCGATCATGGCGGGCAAATTCCCCCAGCGCATTCTGGAGAAGGCCGTGGAACGCATGGTGCCGCGTGGCCCCCTGGGCCGCCGGCAGATGTCGAACCTGCGCGTCTATCCGGGCGCCGAGCATCCGCATGAAGCGCAAACGCCGGTCAAGCTGGACGTGGCGAAAATGAATCCCAAGAACACGCAGTACAAAGTGAAGGCGGCCTAACCCATGGCGGACGAAAACAAGTTCGGCGAACTCAAATCCACTCTGATCAAGGCCAAGAGCGCCACGGCCGATGACGCGGCCAAGACCGACAACAAGCGCGACAGCAAAGGCCGCGCCTATGCCACCGGCCGCCGCAAGGAATCGGTTGCCCGTGTCTGGATCAAACCGGGCAGCGGCAAGATCACGGTCAATGGCCGCGATGAAAAAACCTATTTCGCCCGCCCGGTGCTGCGCATGATCCTGCGCCAGCCCCTGATCGCGGCCAACCGCGATGGCCAGTTCGATGTCGTTGTCACCGTCAATGGCGGCGGGCTTTCGGGCCAGGCCGGCGCGGTGCGTCACGGTATTTCGCGCGCGCTGGTGAACTACGAACCGAGCCTGCGCCCCGTGCTCAAGCCGGGCGGCTTCCTCACCCGCGACCCGCGCGCGGTGGAACGCAAGAAGTATGGCCGCCCGAAGGCGCGCCGCAGCTTCCAGTTCAGCAAGCGCTAAGTCTTACCCTTAAAAATATTGAACAAAAACAGGGACTTGGACAAAATCCAGGTCCCTTTTTTGCATTCACAGGGCATGTACAGATGCTTGATGGAACCGCAGCTTCCAGTTAGCTTTTTGCACAGATCGTTCACAGATTTTGTGGGAATGCGGTCATGGGCAGAGCTTCAGCGAGCGACGCAGAAGGCCATCGAAGCGACGGCTTCTACCAGGAAGGCCACCGCCTGCGTGACGGCGCCGTTCTGGTCTACCAGCGCGCCGATACGTCCCTGGGCGGCTACCAGGCCCGCCTGAAGGTCCCCGGCGTCTCGGGCTACATCATCCGCTCCCTAAAGACCCGGGACCTGCGCGAGGCCCTGAGTGCGGCCGAAGACCTGTTCTATTCCCTCAAGGCCGAGCAGAAGCTCGGCATGGACGTCCGGGTCTCCGGCAACCTCAAATTCAAGGAACTTTGGAAGAAGTTCTACGCCGCCCACGAAACCGGGCTCTCCATCCACCGCCAGCGCCTCCACAAGGGGATGGCGAATAAGTATTTCATCCCCTTTTTCGGGGAGGCCCGGGTCAACGACATGCCCGACGCCTTTGTCGAGAAATACTGGGACTGGCGGGTGAACTACCACAACCCGGACAACTGGGAGGACGAGGAGGACATCCCCGTCAACGCCGCCCGGGTCCCTGCCCAGAAGACTCTCCAGATGGAAGCCCAGATGCTGCGGCAATACTTCCGCTGGGGTAAACGCATCGGCTTCGTCAAACGTGAGCCCTGGGTCAAGGCCATCAAGGTCAAGCACACCCGCGGTGTCGAGCGCCGGCCGACCTTCGATGAGGCGGAGTGGAAGAAAGTTTACACCTACCTGCGCGACTGGGTGAAAGAGACCACGGTCACGGCCCCCGGTAAGGAGGGCGGTCGGCTGCACCGTTCCGGCCCGAATGCCATGCACCGCTACCAGCGCGAGCTGCTGCGGGATTATCTGCTGTTCATGGCGAACTCTGGCCTTCGGCCGAATGAAGCACGGCAATTGGCTTGGCGGGACCTGCGGATCGCCAAGGACGCAGAAAGCAAGCCGGCGTTGGTGGTCGATGTCGCCCCAACCACCAAGACAGGGGAACGGTCAGTGGTTTGCCGGGAGGGCACTCAGGTCTATTTGGATCGATTGAAGAAGATTTCGCGGCACGCGAAGCCCGAAGACCTTGTGTTTTGCGGCTATGACGGAAAGCCGGTCGACAA
>CAIXUE010000251.1 GCA_903922545.1 uncultured Alphaproteobacteria bacterium
CGCTTTGCCGAATTTTCCGCCACCGAGCCGGATACGGAATTCTTTTCCGCCATTGTCCGGGGCGTGCCGGACCATCAGGTTGAGATCGACCGGGCCATTGCCGCCTGTCTTTCGGAAAACTGGACCCTGGCGCGGATGGATTCGATTTTGCGCGCCATTTTGCGCGCCGCCGGCTTTGAACTGGTGGCGCGGCGCGATGTGCCGGCCAAGGTGGTGATTGACGAATATGTCGGTCTGGCGCGGGAATTTCTGTCCGGCGACGAGCCGGGTTTCGTCAACGCGGCGCTGGACGCCATCGCCCGCCGTAAACGGGCGAAGGAGTTCGGCCTGCCGGTGCCGGACGGAGAGCTGGAATTTTGAAAGGCGCGCGCGATGAATGAATTTGACATCATCGCCCGGATTTTCGCCCCGCTTGCCACCACGCCCGGCGCTTTCGGATTGAAGGATGATGCGGCGGCGATTGCCGCGCGCCCCGGCTTTGATCTTGTCGTCACCACCGACCAGATCGCCGAGGGCACGGATTTTTTCGCCCATGATCCGGCCGTAACCGTGGCGCAAAAAGCGCTACGGGTGAATCTGTCGGACCTGGCGGCCAAAGGCGCCAGACCGGAATTTTATCTTCTTGCTCTCAGCCTGCCGGTGGGTGTGACGGAAGACTGGCTGAAGGATTTTGCCACCGGTCTTGACGCCGATCAGGCGCTGTTCGGCGTCACGCTTTTGGGCGGCGACACCAGCCGCACCGAAGGCCCCTTTGCCATTGCAATTACCGCGTTCGGTTTTGTGCCGGAAGGAAAAATGATCCGCCGCGGCGGCGCCCGGCCGGGCGATGGCGTCTATGTCACCGGCACCATTGGCGACAGCGGCGGCGGACTTGCCATCTTCAAGCGGGAAAAACATGCGCTGACGGAAGAAGAGCGCGATCATCTTATTGCCCGTTATCGCGTACCGCAGCCGCCGGTGGCGTTTGCGGAAAAACTGCGCGCCCTGGCCACGGCTTCGGTCGATGTTTCAGACGGATTGATGGCCGATCTGGCCCATCTGGCCGCCGCGTCCGGAGTGCGTATTCTGGTGGACGGCGAAAAGGTGCCGCTCTCGGCGCCGCTGCGCGCGCTTTGGGGCGACAAAGCTTTGTTGCGCGCGGTTTGCGCGGGCGACGATTACCAGATCGCTTTTACCGCCGCGCCAGATCTGGCGGGGTCGTTCACCCAGATCGGGCGGGTGGAAGCCGGGGCAGGCGCGGTCTTGATGCTGGCGGGCCAGGAAATACCCGTCCCTTCCGGATACCGGCATTTCTGAAACGATCGGGCCTTGTCCGGCCGCATCAGTTTTGGAATGATCCCGCCCTCGGGTGGCAATCATGATCAGGTACCTGGCGGCGAGTTTCGCGCGGATCACAGCCGCATGTATTTTGACTTGTGGCGTTGCGCTGGCTCAATCCGCGCCGGCGGGAGAGCCCAGTTCGGTCAAGCTCACCACCGTCATTTCAGACATTCCGGCAGGCACGCCTGTGCTCTCCGTGAGTACGGGGCTGATCTGTCTGCTGGAAAATGTTGCGGGCCGCGCGATGGGCGGACGCGAACCACTGGACCCGGCGCCTTATGCCGCCTTTTTCAAGGCCGAAATGGAAAAAGCGGGCTTCAAGGTTCTGGTTGATGATGACCTTTTCGCGCAGGAACCGGCATCGGCGGATTATCAG
>CAIXUE010000252.1 GCA_903922545.1 uncultured Alphaproteobacteria bacterium
CCCCAGCGCACACAGGCGCCCGCGCCGATGGCTTCGCCGCCGGCGGCAGCGGCCGCCGGATCAGCCGGGCCGCCCACGCCGAAATTGATCTGGGTGGGCACCGCCATGGCCGCAAGCTGGATGCCGCCCTGGGCCAGCTTGTCGGCATTGCGTTCCACCACCGACTGGGTGGGGCGCTGATTGACCTGGGTGATTTTCAGATGCGGCGCCGAAGGCGGCAGCTTGCCGCCCGCGGCCCACACCGCCAGCTTGTCGATGGCCGAGCCCACCACAGTGCCGGTGGGCGTGCGGGTGCCGACCTGGGCATTGGAGCAGAGCGGCGCCATCTTGGCTTCCAGCGACAGGCCATTGTCACGCAATTCCAGCGGCTCACGGCTGGCGCGCAGATGCTGGTCCACATGGCTGGAGCCGGCCACATCCCAGCTGCGGAATTTGGCGGTATCGGGCTGCCAGGCGGCAGCATCGCCGGTGACGGTGTCATGCTCGGTGTTGATCTTGAAGACCGGTGAAATCAGATCGTCGCGGATTTTCGATCCCACCGCCGACAGAAGCAGAAAACCGTCATATTCCTTGACCAGGGGATGGATGGAATTGACGTAGGTCGCCAGCCGGCTGGCCGACTGGGATTCGCCGATGGCCAAAACCACTTTGGGTTTCAGGCCATGCAGCATATCCACCGCGGCGGGATGGCGGATGGCCGCGCCCACCTGGCTGAAAATGTCATAGGACATGGCGTCAGCATCGGGGCCGCCGCGCGGACCGGTGCCAGCCACCACCTTGCCGACATCAAATTCGCCGTAACGGGTGGGGCTCCATTTTTTCAGCGCCGCCACACCCACGGTCTGGGGCGAGACGCCCACCCAGACGTAACCCGCGCGCATCATGTGTTCCCAGTCAAAGAACCAGACATTTTCGGCATCGAACTGGTTGGTGACATTGTCCCATTCCACCAGGGCGGTGCCGTTGAAGCGCTTGGGATCGGCGGGGCGGCGTATCACAACACGCGTGTAATAGGTCTGACCGGTATCCTTCACCGTGGCGGTGACGGGGCCATTGATGTTGTAGGTGCCGGCCGTGCCCTTGATGAAGAATTCCTCTTCGACATAGCCATGCGCCGCCAGATCATGGTTGGAGGCAAAGAAGATGTAATTGTGGGAGGGCGTGCCCGGCACATCGGGGGCGGCGACGGGGCCGCTCACAGCGGGCACCGGCGCGTCAGCGAAAGCCGGAAGCGCAGTCACCAGAGCTGTGCCCAACAGAAATGCCAGAGTTGTGCGCGACATGAATCATCCCCCAATTATGATTGTTATGGACAGATTGAGCCCCCGACGCTGACACGCTGTCAAGCGTCGAACTATGGCGCTCCGCCCATTGCGTCCGAAGCATTCGAGCCATTCACATCATAGTTGGTCATGGATTGGTCCGTGGGCGCGGCGTCGGCAGGCTTGGCAGCCTTATCGTCCTGCTTGGCTGGCTGCGCCTTGGGCGTAGCCGGTTGTGCGGCCGGTTTGGGCGCGGGCGCCGTGGATTGCGCGGCGGCGGGCATGACCAGCAGCGCGCCAGCCAGAACACCAAATGTCAAAAAACGCATCATGCCGCATTCTATAGCACAAAAGAAAAACCCCGGCCTTGCGGGCCGGGGTTTTCTCAATTGTTAAAGCGACATCAGATTTTGACGTTGCCTGCCTTGGCCGCCTTGATCAGGTGATCGGCGGCGCGGAACGCCAGCGCCGACGTGGTCAGGGTGGGGTGATTGCGCCCGCCCGTCACAAAGGAGCTGTTGTCCACGATGAACAGGTTATCCACGTCATGGGCACGGTGATATTTGTTGACCACCGAGGTCTTGGGATCGTTGCCCATGCGGCAGGTGGCGCGTGCATGCGCGCCGCCGCGTGAATCCGCCACTTCGCCCGAATAGACCGTGGTGGCGCCGGCTGCTTTCAGCACATCCACCGCGCGGTCGTTGAAGAACTGCATGGCCTTCATGTCGTTGTCATGGCTCTTCTGGGTGATGCGCATGGCGGGCAGGCCCCAGGGATCCTTCACATCGGGATCCAGGTCCACCCGGTTGGTTTCAACCGGAATGGTGGAGACGAAGTTGGTCATGGTCAGCTTGCGGTTGGCCTGTGCCTGCAGCGCCTTTTTGTAATCGGCGCCCCAGCTGGGCGCGCCGTGCGGGCCACCCAGACCATACTCGATCGGCGATTGCTGGCCGCGCGCCGTCATGCGCGCGCCGCCATAAAAGCCGCGATTCTTCACGTCATTGGGAACAAAGCTCAGCACCGCTGCGCCGGTGACGCAGCCCTTATACTCATTGAGCGGATCTTCGAAGAGGCCGGTGGCGCCGCCGCCATTGCCGCTCATCAGGTTCTTGCCGACAACGCCGGAGCTGTTGGCCAGGCCGTTGGCATACTGGACGTTGGCCGACAGAAGCAGCAGGCGCGGCGTGCCCATGCCGTTGGCGGACAGCACCACCACCTTGGCCTTCTGGAACACTTCGCGGTTGTTGTTCTGGGTTTCGAAATAGACCGCGCCGGTCACCTTGCCGCCGCCATCGGTCTTGATGGTGTGGACGTAGGAGTGCGCCCGGATCTCGCAATTGCCGGTGGCTTCCGCGAACGGCAGAAGCGCCACCGCCGAGGAAGAACGCGCCTTCATCTGGCAGGTATAGCCCGAGCACATGCCGCAGCTGTTGCAGGCGGAACGGCCCATATAGGGCTGGGTGATGATGGCCGCGGCGTTGGGCGCCACGAACCAGCCCAGCTTGGCCGCGCCCTGGCGCAGCAGCGCGCCGGAGGATTTTTGCGGCTGGGGCGGCAGCGGATAGGGCTTGGACATCGGCGCCATAAAGG
>CAIXUE010000253.1 GCA_903922545.1 uncultured Alphaproteobacteria bacterium
AAGACGATGCGGGTGGAGACGGCGCGGATGGTTTCCTTGAGATTGACCGAAGTGCGGCGTTCCTCGTCCATCACGCCGATCTTGATGGTGTTGCGGGCCAGACCCAGAAGATCTTCGACCCGGTCGAAAATCTCGCCCGCAAAGGCGGCCTCGGCGGGGCCGTGCATCTTGGGCTTGACGATATAGATGGAATTCTTGCGGCTGTTGCCGCGGCTGGTGTTGGCTTTCAGGTCATGCAGCGCGATCAGGCTGGTGACCACCGCATCCAGAATGCCTTCGGGAATTTCGCTGCCATCCGCCAGCAGCACCGCATCATTGGTCATCAGATGGCCGACATTGCGGATGAAGAGGAGGCTGCGGCCGGGCAGGGTGACAGGTTTTCCGTCCGGCCCGGTAAAGCTGCGGTCCGGATTGAGGGCGCGCTCCATGGTCTTGCCGCCTTTTTCAAAGCTGGCGGTGAGCGAGCCTTTCATCAGGCCAAGCCAGTTGCGGTAGGTGGCGGTTTTGTCATCGGCATCCACCGCGGCGATGGAATCTTCCAGATCCATGATGGTGGTGAGCGCCGATTCCAGCGTCACATCGGCGATGCCTGCCGCGTCGGTCTTGCCGATGGGCGAGGTGCGGTCGAACAGGATTTCGATGTGCAGGCCATTGTGGCGGAGGAGAATCGAAGCCGGGGCATCGGCGCTGCCGGTATAGCCGGCGAACTGGTCCGGCGTGACCAGACCGCTCTGCGAGCCATCGGTCAGGGTGACGGAAAGCGCGCCGTTGTTGATCACATAGGATTTGGCGGATTTGTGCGAGCCGTTTTTCAGCGGCGCGGCCTGATCCAGGAAATCGCGCGCAAAAGCGATCACCGCGTCGCCGCGCTTTTGGTTATAGCCTTTGCCCGCGGCCAGATCGCCGTCCTGTGAAATCGCGTCTGTGCCATACAGCGCGTCATAGAGGCTGCCCCAGCGCGCATTGGCGGCGTTGAGCGCGAAGCGGGCATTGGACAGCGGCACCACCAGCTGCGGGCCGGCCAGCAGCGCCACTTCGGGATCAATAGCGGGGGTGGTAATGGAGAAATCCGCGCCTTCGGTTTGCAGGTAACCGATGCCCCGCAGGAAGTTTTCATATTCGGCTTTGTCCAACGCCTTGCCGCGCCGGGCGGTGTGCCATTCATCAATCTTGGCCTGCAGATCGTCGCGACGGGCCAGAAGGGCGCGGTTCTTGGGCGCCAGATCCGTGGCCAGTTTGGCGAAACCGCTCCAGAAGGCATCGCTGGCGATGCCGGTGCCGGGCAGCACCTCCTTTTCGATAAAATCATGCAGCACGCGCGCGACTTTGAGGCCGTGGGTGGAAATCGTACCGGTCATGGGAGGTCTTCTTTGTTCAAGGCCGGGGCACCGTAAAACGCCAGGCGGCAGGGGTCAAAAAGAAAAGGCCGGGCACATGCCCGGCCTTTGCTTATTGCAGATGTGAAGGACTTCAGCCCGCAGGCACTGTGGCCATGAACAGCGGTACGTAAGCCTGCAGCATCGCCAGGACGCCCACCAGGCAGCCCAGGATCACCGACGGCCAGAAGACAAAGCGCAGGATGCGCGCCTCGCCGCCCTGCCAGCCGGTGGCGGCAACCGCCACCACGATGGAGGAGATGCAGATGATCTTGCCCATCACGCCGCCCACCGAATTGGAGCCGGCCATCAGGACCGAGGAAATCCCCAGCTGATGCGAGGTGACCATCTGAAGGCCGCCGAACAGGGCGTTGGCCGCCGTGTCCGAACCCGTCGCCGCCACGCCCAGCCAGCCCAGCATGGTGCCGAAGAAGGGATAGAAGAAGCCGGTGCGGGCAAACGCCAGACCCAGGGTGCCGTCGGCGCCGCAGGCGCTGGTCACCTGCGCCAGCGACAGCATGGCGGTGATGGTGAGGAGCGGATAGCGCACGACATAGAAGGTTTTCAGATAGTGCTTGAACTGGGAGACCGGCCCAAAGCCCATCACAAAGCCGGCGATGATCGCCGCCACCAGGATGCCGGTGCCGGCATAGCTGAGGAAGGTGAAGTTCAGGATTTCCGCCAGCGGCGTCGGCTTGGAGAAGGCCGGCGGCATCTGGATGATCATCTTGTCCACGCCCGGCAGGTGATAGACCGGCCCGAAGATCGGGTTGACGATGTGCTTGAGCATGTCGCTGGACCAGAAGGCCACCACGACGCACAGGATCAGCCACGGAACCCAGGCGCTGAACATCTGGCCGGCGGTGGGCGCAACCTTGAGCGGCTCCGGCGGTTTGACGTCGCTGTGGGAATTGTCGGCGAATTTCAGCGCCGCGTTGGTCATGATCTCTTTGGGCTGCCAGACGCGCAGGAACAGCACCAGGCCGGCCAGCGCGGCGGCACCCGCCACCACGTCCACGATATAGGGATTGGAATAGTTGGAGATCAGATAGGCCGGAATGGTGAAGCACAGCGCCGCCACCAGAAGAGCGGGCCAGACTTCCAGCATCTTCTTGAAGCCGCAGAACATGTAAACCATCACAAACGGGATCACGAGCGAGAAGACGCAGGACTGACGCCCTATGATCTGGCTCAGTACCATCGGATCAAGGCCCGTGGACGCCGCCAGCGCGGTGATCGGCGCGCCCAGCGCGCCGAAGGCCACGGTTGCGGTATCAGCCAGAAGCGACAGGCCCGACGCGGCCAAGGGCGAGAAGCCCAGGCCCATCAGCATGGCGGCGGAAACCGCCACCGGCGTGCCGAAGCCCGCCGCGCCTTCAAAGAAAGCGCCGAAGCAGAAAGCGATGATGATGAGCTGCAGGCGCCGGTCGGCGGTGATGCGGCCCATGGAATATTGGAAGATGGCGAAATAGCCCTTATCGACCGTAAGACGGTACAGGAAGATCACGTTGACGATGATCCAGCCGATGGGGAAGAAGCCGGCGACAAAGCCCAGGCCCGTGACCTTGGCGGTCATGTCGGCCGGCATGCCGTAAGCGAAAATCGCGACCAGGATCATCGCGCCCAGGCCGAGCAATGCCGCCCAATGGGATTTGACTTTGCCGGTGGCGATCAGCGCCAGCAGCAGCACGATCGGAAACGCCGCCACGATGGTGGACAGGACCGCGTTGTTCAACGGATCGTAAATTTGATGAAAGAGCATGGCGATAAACCCCCCGTATGTCTTATGTGCTGTGTTCCGTTAGACCAAAAAACGGCGCTGCGGCCAAGGCCAGAACTACGGTGCGCTGCAGCATTTCCCGTCACAAATCCGTCAGGTCACTTGGCGGCTATTTGTTCCAGGTGCTGGCAATATGGTCGGGATCTTCCTGCGAGCTGCGTTCATGGCGCAGAAAGTCGAAATAGCCGCAGTTTTTGCTGCCGGGATATTCGCGGCAGATGGTGGGCCGGGCGGTATAGACCGTGCAGCGCCGCGCTTCGGTATCGAAGAAGCGGCAGATGCGGCCATAATGCTCATCTTCCTTGCGGCGCATGGCATAAGGCTCGTCGCCATCCACCTTGGTGAATTTCTTGCGCGCGTCCTTGAAGCCCAGGCCGAAATGCTCGGCCAGGCGGGTCACGTCTTTCTTGGTGAGAGGGATGACCGGATAGGAGCAGCAATAACCGGGACATTTGGAGCAGTTGTAAGCCACAAAAAGCCTTCCTGACTGGTGATGGTAACCGAATAGCACAGGCAATTTGCCCGGCGAGGCTTTATTATCCGCTTTTGCCGGAATTTCGCCACTTCTTGCAACTAGGTTCTTTTTCGGGGCGTCAAAGTCGTAATTCGGGCTGTTTTTAGCTGGCAATGGGCAACAAACCGGTTTTCTTCGACGTCACGGGGCGGCGTGCGGCGCGCATTTCGACCCTTGGCTGGGCGGCTGCCATTATCAGCACCATTCTGGGCATCGGCTTTGTCGCCAGCCTGATCATCGCCCCGCCCACACCCAATATGGACCTGCCGGGCCGTTCGGTGG
Source organism: uncultured Alphaproteobacteria bacterium (assembly GCA_903922545.1). The sequence continues at coordinate 3,953 of CAIXUE010000253.1, forward strand.
CGGTGAACCCGCCCCAGCTGGTGGCCCGCGCCGTGGCGCCGGGCCTGCTCAAGACGGCGGCGCGGCTGGCGGCCGAGGCCCGCGCCAGACGGCTGGAAATCCAGCGCCTGCGCCATTTTCGCAATATCACGCCGGTGCGGGTTCCTGCCGGCCTGTTGCCGAAAAAAGGCCGGGCGCTGGCGATCGGTTTTTACGTCAACTGGCCTTCATCGGAGGATTCCAGTTTTTCGTCGCTCAAGCGCGCCTTGCCCCGCCTGGACTGGGTGATCCCAAGCTGGCTGGGGCTGGATGGGCCGGCGCTGACCTTCAAGGCCAATATGGATGCGCAGGATGTGCGCACTCTCACTTATATAAGGACGCGCAAGCCGGACACGGCTGTGCTGCCGCTGCTGCAAAATGCCTCGGGCGGGAAATGGTATGGGCCGGAGCTGGGCAAGCTGCTGGCCGATCCGGACCGGCGCACCGCCCTGATCAAGAACGTGACGGACTTTCTGACCGCCAACAAATTGCAGGGCGTCGCCGTTGATTTTGAAGACGTGCAGCCGGCTGATCACAAAAATCTGGAAGCCTTCCTGACGGAAATGTCGGCCGCCTTCACGCCGCATGGCTGGGTGGTGGCGCAGTGCGCGCCGTTCGATGACGACAGCTGGCCCTTCCGCGCCTATGCCAACATTGTCGATTACACCATTCTGATGGCGTACGACGAAGCCGATTCCTCCGCGCCGCCGGGCGCGATTGCGGGCGAGGATTGGTTTGAACGCATGCTGGACAAGCGCATGCGCCAGCTTTCCGCCGACAGCACCATCGTCGCGATCGGCAATTACGGTTACGACTGGACGCCGGGCGAGGCACAGGCCACGACGCGGGAATTTTCCGAAGCCATGGTGGCGGCGCGCGATTCTGGCGCCACCATCCAGTTCGACAATGCCAGCAACAATCCGCATTTTTCCTATAACGAAGGCGACGGCACCAAGCATCAGGTCTGGTTTTTGGATGCGGCCACCGCCTTCAATCAGATTCATGCCGCCGACGGCTATCAGCCTGCCGGCTATGCGCTGTGGCGGCTGGGCACCGAAGATCCTTCCCTGCTGCCGCTGCTGGGGCGGCCCTATAATGCGCCGCTGCCCGTCAGCCTGAAAACCATTCCGGCCACCGATGATGTGGATTTCGACGGTGAAGGTGAAATCCTGCGGGTTGAATCGGGCCCCGTCACCGGCGCGCGCGATTTTCGCACCGACAAGGACAGCGGCGATATCGTGCAGGAAAATTACACCAGCCTGCCGACCAATTATGTGATCCGCCGCGTCGGCCAGGTGAGCAAGAAGCTGGCGCTTACGTTTGATGACGGGCCCGATCCGGAATGGACGCCGCAGATTCTGGATATTCTGAAGGCCAAGCATGTGGCCGCGACTTTTTTCGTCATCGGCGCGAACATGGAATCCCATCCCGGTCTGGTGCAACGGATCCTGCGCGAAGGCCATGAAGTCGGCAATCATACCTATACGCATCCCAACCTGGCCGACACGCCGCTGGCGGCGGTGCGGCTGGAGTTGAACGCGACCCAGCGTTTGTTCGAAGCTTTGACCGGCCGTTCGATGCGGCTGCTGCGTCCGCCCTATCTGGGTGACGCTGAACCCACTGATGCCGACGAGATCGTGCCGATCGAAGAGGCGCAGAAGCTGGGTTACGTCACCATCGGCACCCATGTCGATACGCTGGACTGGAAGATGCTGCCGGTGCCGGACATGATGAAGCTGGTGCTGAAGGAAGTGGCCGATCCCAATCCGGATATTCGCGGCAATATCATTCTGATGCACGATTCCGGCGGCGACCGGTCGGAGACCGTCAAGCTGCTGCCGGTGCTGATCGATACGTTGCGCGCCAAGGGTTATAGTTTCGTGCCGGTGTCGGAACTGGGCGGGTTCAAGCGCGACGACATCATGCCGCCCCAGCCTTTGACCGTGATGCTGTACGAAAACCGGGTGGTGTTTCTGACCATCTCGTATCTGGGGCAGGGGCTCTATTACTGTTTCATCGCCGCGATCATTTTGGGGATTGGGCGGCTGTTGCTGTTGTGCGGGCTGGCGCTGGCCAACCGAATCCGCAAGCGGCCCGAGCCGGCGGTGAATGACAATGGCCCCGCTGTGACGGTGCTGATCCCCGCCTTCAACGAAGAAAAAGTGATCGTTACCACGGTCGAGCGCATCCTGGCCAGCAATTACAAAAATCTGGAAGTGCTGGTGATTGATGACGGCTCCAAGGATCACACCGCCTATATCGTGCGTTCGCACTTCATGCGCGACAAGCGCGTGGGCGTGATTTCCATTCCCAATGGCGGCAAGGCCAATGCCCTGAATGTGGG
>CAIXUE010000254.1 GCA_903922545.1 uncultured Alphaproteobacteria bacterium
ACCGCCCCGCCGGGCCGGCGCATGGGCCATGCCGGCGCCATCATTTCCGGCGGCAAGGGCGGCGCGGAATCCAAGATCGAGGCCATGAAGTCGGCCGGTATCCGGGTGTCGCCGAATCCGGCCGCCTTGGGCACCACCTTGGTCGCGCTTCTGTCCGGCAAGTAACCGCTGGATAGTTTGTGTGCAGGTGCGAAGGCACAGGGCACCTATGCGCTTTAACTTTTTAGCCCGTCGCAATTGGGTCTTATTGAGCCCATATTAACCGCATTCGCCGTTGAATCGGCGGGGCAAAGGCGCTAACCACAGCCCGCACTTCGATGCGCCGCGTGCCTGCGGGTCCAAGGATACGGGCAGCCCAACAAGCTTCCCCCAAAGCATTTGAAATGACTGAACAATCGCCGTCTGACCGGATCAATCGCTCTTCCAACGATATCCTGGACGCAACCTCTTTCCTCTCCGGCACCAACGCGGCCTTCATTGAAGGCCTCTACGCCCAATATCTGGCGAACCCTGATTCGGTCGAAGCGGGCTGGCGCGATTATTTCGCGGGCTTGGGCGAAGCCGGCCTCACCCCCACCCAGCTTGGCCGCGGCCCGGCCTGGCGGCGCGACACCAGACCGGCGCTGCCGCAGGATGAAACCACCGTGGCGCTGTCGGGCGCATCGGTCCCCGCCGCCGCAAAGCCTTCGAAGAAAACCGCCGACGCCGCGCCCGCCCCCGATGGCGAAAGCGCCCGCGCCACGGCGCTGGATTCCATTCGCGCCATTCAGCTGGTGCGCGCCTATCGCGTGATCGGCCATCTGGAAGCCGATCTGGATCCGCTGAAAATCACGCCACGCCAGCCGCATCCCCAGCTCGAACCGGATTTCTACGGCTTCCATGAAGCCGAAATGGACAAGCCGATCTATATCGCCGGCGTGATGGGGATGGAGACCGCCACCCCGCGCCAGATGATCGACCTGCTGAAGCGCACTTATTGCGGGCGCATCGGCTATGAATTCATGCACATCAACGATGCCGAGCAGAAAGACTGGCTGCAGCGCCGCATCGAAGGGCCGGACAAGGACATCAAATTCACCCCCGAAGGCAAAAAGGCCATCCTGAACAAGCTGGTCGAATCCGAGGGCTTTGAGAAATTCGCCGCCAACCGTTTTGTCGGCACCAAGCGTTTCGGCCTGGATGGCGGCGAAGCCACCATTCCGGCGCTGGAACAGATCATCAAGCGCGGCGGCCAGCTGGGCGTGAAGGAAATCGTGCTGGGCATGGCCCATCGCGGCCGCCTGAACGTGCTGGTCAATGTGATGGGCAAGCCCTATCGCCAGCTCTTCCATGAATTCCAGGGCGGCGCCGCCAACCCCTCCGAAGTCGAAGGTTCAGGCGACGTCAAATATCATCTGGGCGCCTCGTCCGACCGCGAATTTGACGGCCATCAGGTGCATCTATCCCTGACGCCCAATCCTTCGCATCTGGAAATCGTCAATCCCGTGGTGTTGGGCAAGGCCCGCGCCAAGCAGCATCAGCTTAAAGACGTCCAGACTCGCGCTTCCGTGCTGCCGCTCTTGATCCATGGCGATGGGGCTTTCTCGGGCCAGGGTGTTGTGGCGGAATGTTTCGCCGCTTCCGGCACCAAGGGTTTCCGCACCGGCGGCACCATCCATTTTGTCATCAACAACCAGATCAGTTTCACCACCGCGCCGGTTTATTCGCGCTCCTCACCCTATTGCACCGATGTTGCCCTGATGGTGCAGGCGCCGATTTTCCATGTGAATGGCGATGATCCCGAAGCTGTGGTGCATGCCGCCCGCATCGCCACCGAATTCCGCCAGCTGTTCCACAAGGATGTCGTGCTGGACATGATCTGTTATCGCCGCTTCGGCCATAACGAGAGCGACGAGCCGGCCTTCACCCAGCCTTTGATGTACCGGGTGATCAAGGATCATCCCTCCACCCTGACGCTGTATTCCAAAAAGCTGGTGGCCGAAGGCACCATGTCGGATGCCGATGTCGCGGCTATGCAGGCCGGCTTTAACCAGAAGCTGGATGACGAATTCACCGCCTCCAAATCGCATCTGCCCAACCGGGCCGACTGGCTGGATGGCCGCTGGGCCGGCATGGCTACCGCGCCCAAGAACAGCGACCGGCGCGGCGAAACCGGCGTGCCATTCGACCTGTTGAAAAAGGTCGGCAAGGCGCTGGTGGCGGCGCCAAAAGACTTCCACCTGCACAAGACCGTGGCCCGCCTGCTCGAGGCCAAGGCAAAAATGTTTGAAACCGGCGAAGGCTTTGACTGGGCCACCGCCGAAGCGCTGGCGTTTGGCACCTTGCTGGACGAAGGCCTGGATATCCGCCTTTCCGGTCAGGATTCCACCCGCGGCACGTTCAGCCACCGCCATGCCGCCTTCATCGACCAGGAATCCGAAGAGCGTTACTACCCGCTCAACCATATCAAGGACGGCCAGGGCGAATTCGAAGTCATCGACACGC
>CAIXUE010000255.1 GCA_903922545.1 uncultured Alphaproteobacteria bacterium
AAATTCCGCGAAGCCGGTTCGATGGAATTCGCAAAACAGATGCTTATTCATGCCAAGGTCGCGGTCTCGCCCGGGATCGGCTTTGGCGAATATGGCGAAGGGTATGTGCGCGTGGCGCTGGTGGAAAACGAACATCGCATCCGCCAGGCGGCGCGCAATGTGAAGAAATTTCTCGCCATGGGCACCAATGGCGCGCCCCCGCATGCTGCGTCAGAAAATAATCTGGCGGACGCAAAATGAGTTCGGCTCCCTTGAAAATCGCCATTGCCGGGCTTGGCACGGTGGGCGGCGGCGTGATCAAGACGCTGTCGGCGCGCGGCGCCGCGCTGGCCGCACAGGCTGGCCGGCCACTCGACATTGTGGCGGTCAGCGCCCGTGATCCGCGCAAGAAGCGCGGGTTTGAGGTCAAAGGACTTCTGACCGATCCGCTGGAATTGGCCAAAAGCGACGCCGATGTGGTGGTGGAGCTGATCGGCGGCGATGAAGGCATTGCCCGCAAGCTGGTCGAAACCTCGCTGGAAAACGGCAAGCATGTGGTGACCGCCAACAAGGCGCTGCTGGCCAAGCATGGCAAACGGCTGGCCGAAATGGCGGAAGAGAACAATCTTCAGCTGAAATTCGAGGCGGCGGTGGCGGGCGGCATTCCCATCGTCACCACCCTGCGCGAGGCGCTGATCGCCCATGGCGTTGATGCGGTAAAAGGCATCCTGAACGGCACCTGCAATTTCATTCTCACCGAAATGGAAGTTTCGGGGCGTGGCTTTGACGAAGTGCTGAAGGACGCGCAGGCCAAGGGCTATGCCGAGGCCGACCCCACGCTGGATATCGGCGGCGGCGACACGGCGCACAAGCTGGCGCTGCTTTCCACTCTGGCCTTTGGCACCGCGCCCGATCTGGGCAGCATGAAGGTGGACGGCATCAGCCATATCACCGCCGAGGATATTCATTTCGCGTCGGAGTTCGGCTTCCGCATCAAGCTTTTGGGCGTGGCGCGCCAGACGGAAACGGGTATCGATCAGCGGGTGCATCCCGCCATGGTGCGGGCCAGGACGCCGCTGGCCAATGTGGACGGCGCCGCCAATGGTGTGGTGGTGGATGCGGGCGAGGCGGGATCTTTCTTCTTCTCCGGCCGCGGCGCGGGTGAGGCGCCCACCGCATCGGCCGTGGTGTCGGATATTGTGGAGATTGCGCGCGGCTCGTTCGGCCCGGTGTTTGGCCGCCCGGCCAAGGGGCTCAAGAAATTGCAGGCCGCCGATTCCGGGGCGACGCGTTCGGCCTTTTACCTGCGTTTTGAGGTTCTGGATGTGCCCGGTGTGCTGGCGGAAATCGCCGGCCGGCTGTCGGACGCCAAAGTCTCGATCGAAAGCATGATCCAGCGCGGCCAATCGCCGGGCGGGCATGTTTCCATCGTGATGATCACCCATGAATGCCCGCAAAATGCTGTGGAGGGTGCGCTGAAAGCCATCGCCGCGTCCGACAAGGTGCGGGCGCGCCCCTGCATGATCCCCATGGAAGCTGCGTGATCCTTGTCTGAAGAGCGAAACGCATTCGGCGTGGCGCGCAGTTTTTCCGGCCGGCGCTGGAATCTTGTTCCCGGACATGAAGAGGTGGCGCGCACGCTGGTTCATTCCGGCCTGTCGCCAGTGTTGTCGCACCTTCTGGCGACGCGCGGCATAACCGAAGCCACGGCGCATGATTATCTCAACCCCACCTTGAAGAAGTTGATGCCCGATCCGCTGGTGCTGGCGGAAATGGATATGGCCGTGGCGCGTGTGGCGCAGGCGCTGGAGCAGGGCCAGCGCATCGCTGTGTTCGGCGATTATGACGTGGATGGTTCGGCATCGACCGCGCTGTTGGCGGAATTTCTTGCCAGCCTGGGTTCGCCGCCGCGCCTTTATATTCCGGACCGCATGCGGGAAGGTTATGGCCCATCCGCGCCGGCTTTCGCCGTGCTGAAGGAAGAAGGCGCTGGGCTTATCATCACGGTGGATTGCGGCGCCTCCGGCGGCGCGGCGTTCGAGCAGGCCCGCGCGCTGGATCTGGATGTGGTGGTGCTGGATCATCATCGGGTCGAGGTGCGGCCTGATGCCAAGGCACACGTCAATCCCAACCAGCCTGGCGATACTTCTGGGCTGACTTATCTTTGCGCCGCGGGTGTGACGTTTCTTTTTCTGGTGGCGCTGAACCGGCATTTGCGCGATAGCGGCTATTACACGGCGCGCGGGCTGAGCGAGCCCGATCTGCGCGAATATCTCGATCTGGTTGGTCTGGCGACGGTTTGCGATGTGGTGCCGCTGGTGGGCATCAACCGCGCCTTTGTCCGCCAGGGGCTGGGCCAGCTTTCCAAACTGGCGCGGCCAGGTCTTGCGGCGCTTGCGACGGTGGCCAAAGCCGTGCCGCCTTTCACCGCCTATCATCTGGGCTTTGTTTTTGGTCCGCGCATCAATGCCGGCGGGCGGGTGGGCCGGTCCGGACTGGGCGCCGATCTTCTGACAGCGCCGGCAGAAGGCGCCGATGAATTCGCCACGCTGCTCGATCTGCACAACATAGAACGCCGCGAAATCGAAAAACGCATTCTGGAAGAAGCGATGGTGCTGGCGTCCCGCCAGCAGAACGCGTCTTTTCTTCTGGTGGAAGGCGATGGCTGGCATCCTGGCGTGGTCGGTATTGTTGCCGGGCGGCTGAAGGAACGCTTTGCCAAGCCGGCCTTTGTCGCCGGCTTTGAAGGGGGCATGGGGCGGGGTTCGGCGCGCGGCATTGCCGGGCTGGATATCGGCCGCATGATCCGGGCGGCGCACCAGGCCGGACTGGTTGAATCGGGCGGCGGCCATGCCATGGCGGCGGGGTTTTCGCTGATGGCGGCGCAGGTCGGACCTTTGCGTGAATTTCTGCATGGCCAGTTTCAGGGCGCGGACGCGGCGCTGGAAGCGGCCGGATCGCTGGACCTGGATGCGGTGTCTTCGCCCGCCGCCGCCAGCCCGGCCCTGGTGCGCGAGATTGCGCTGGCGGGGCCGTTCGGCGCGGGCAATCCCGAACCGGTGCTGGGCTTTCCCGACCTGAAGGTGGCCTTCGCCGATATTGTGGGCAGCGATCACGTCAAATTGCGGCTGGTAGGCGGAGACGGCGCCCGGCTGGACGCCATCGCCTTTCGCGTGGCCGGCACGCCTTTGGGCGAGGGTTTGCTGGCTGCACGGGGGCGGCACATTCATGCGGCGGGCAAACTGCGCAGCGACGATTGGGGCGGGACCGAACGGGCCCAGCTGCAGATCGAGGATGCGGCCCCCGCAAGCCTCTGATCGGGCAGGTTAAAAGCCCGCTTGCCAAGCGGCGGGGCGGC
>CAIXUE010000256.1 GCA_903922545.1 uncultured Alphaproteobacteria bacterium
AAACTGTTTGCTTTCAGCCTTGAGGAAGATGACGGGGACAAAGATATCTACACTACGGCTGGACGGTTCGGTGATCATGCCGGCGCAATATATGAAAGTGGCGGCGCCGGCGGGCCTGATGAGCGTGGTGGACAATCTGCTGCTGTTCCGCTGTGTGCAGGTGGTGCGCCGTCTGACCCAGAAGACGCGCGACATCGGCATCTTCTGCAACATCTCCGGCGATACGCTGGCCGATGTGGAATTCTTTCCCCAGTTCCTGGATTACATGCAGGCCAATCGCGACCTGGCCAGCCAGATCATTTTTGAATTCTCGCAGAGCGTGGTGCTGAAGGCCGGTCCCGCCGGCGAAAAGAATCTGCGCTTCCTGTCGGATCTGGGCTTTGCGCTGTCGATGGATCATGTCGAAACCCTGGCGCTGGATTTCCTCAAGCTGAAGACCATTGGCTTCAGCCACATCAAAGTGCGCGCCTCAACCCTCACCCAGGGCATGGGCGGCGCCGGCGCGGCGGTGGCGGCGGAAGATTTCAAGAAGCTGCTGTCGCGTCATGGCCTGAACCTGATCGCCGAGCGGGTGGAAGACGAAAAGACCGTGGTGCAGCTGCTGGATTTCTCGGTCGATTACGCCCAGGGCTTTTTGTTCGGCGAGCCGCGCGCGGTGCGCGACGATGCCCAGAAGCCCATGGAAGCCCTGGCCGCCCAGGCCACGGTGCTGCCGATGCCCCTGCGTAAAGCCGGGTAAGTTGACGCCCCGGCGCGGGCATGTCATCGGCATGCCATTATGCCCAATCCCCGCCTGATTTCCGGCCTGTCTGAAATTGCCGCCGATCATGACGCCCTGATCTGTGACGTCTGGGGCGTGATCCATGACGGTCACAAGGCGCATCCCGCGGCGGCCGATGCGCTGCAGCGGTTTCGCCAAAGCCATGGCCCGGTGGTGCTGCTGACCAATGCGCCGCGCCTGCCGTCTGAAGTCGCGGCCCAATGCGCCGAATATGGCGTGCCGCCTGGCTGCTATGACGCCATCGTCAGTTCGGGCGGTGCGGCCCGGGACGAGCTGGTCCGGCGGATCGGCCAAACGACGCTCCCACTTTACTATATAGGGCCCGACAAGGACCTGGCCGTGCTGGGCGGGTTGAACCTGACGCGCACAGATATAAAGCAGGCGGAGCTGGCCTTCTGCACCGGCCTGGTGGACGACCTGACTGAGACGGTCGAGGATTATGCCGCCAGGCTTGCGGCGATGCGGGAGAAGGGGCTGACCATGATCTGCGCCAATCCCGATCTGGTGGTGCATCGGGGGCCTCAGCTTTGTTACTGCGCTGGTGCGCTGGCCAAGGAATATGAGCGGCTGGGTGGGTCGGTGATCTATTACGGCAAGCCTTACCGGCCGATCTTTGACGCGGCGCTGGCAACAGCCGCCCAGGCGGCGAAAGCCGCCGACAGACAAAAAAGTCCCAAAAAGCCGCTGGTGGTGGGCGATGGCTTGTTCACGGATATATTGGGCGCCAGCCGCGCCGGGCTGGAGGCGCTTTTCATCGCCGACGGTGTGCATGGCGAGGAAACCCAGCCCTATACGGCCGAACATCTGGGCCGATTGTTCGACAAGGCGGGCGCAAGCGCAGCGGCGGCTTGCCGCCAACTGAAATGGTGATGTGATGACTTATTATTTTGACGATCTGAAAGTGGGGCAGTCCGAAAGCATGAGCCACACCGTCACCGAGCGCGACATCGAACTGTTCGGCGAGGCGACGGGCGATCTTAATCCCGTGCATTTCGACGATGCCTATGCCCGCAATACCATATTCCGTGGCCGGGTGGCGCATGGCGTGCTGTCGATCGGCTTCATGTCGGCGGTGATGGGGATGAAAATTCCGGGGCCCGGAAGTATTTTTGTTTCCGCCACCACGCGTTTTCATGCCCCCGTGCGGATCGGCGACACTGTGATCACCACCTGCACCGTGGCCGAGATCAAGGACCGCCGCAATGTCGTGATGCATTGCAGATGTGAAGTGAACGGCACGATGGTGGTAGAGGGCGAGGCCATTGTGATGCCGCCCAAAAAACCGGTCTCCTGATGCGTATTTTCCGCCATTTCGAGGATGTACCGGACGCGTCGAAAGGTGCGGTGGTGGCGATCGGAAATTTTGACGGCGTGCATCTGGGTCACCAGGCGCTGATTGCGCAGGCCCGGGCCGAAGCGCAAAAGCTTGGGCGCCCATTGGCGGTGATGGCTTTTGAACCGCATCCGCAGGAATTTTTCCGGCCCCGGCCGGATTCCATTCGCCTGACGCCGCTGCGGATGAAGGCGCGGCTGCTTTCTGAGTTGGGCGTGGACGTGATGTTCGCGCTTTCCTTCGACGCCGCCATGGCGGGCCGCACAGCCGATGTGTTTGTGCAGGACGTGCTGGTGAAGGGCCTTGGCGCCAGAGGCGTGGTGGTGGGTCCGGATTTTGAATTCGGCAAGGGCCGCGGCGGCAATCTTGAGACGCTGCGGCAGATGGGCGAAGCACAGGGTTTTTCCGTCACCTGTTTTGAGATGGTGGTCACTGATGGGGCCAAGATTTCCTCAACCCGCATTCGCGAAACCCTGAAAGTCGCCCGGCCCGAAGAAGCCGCCGCGCTTCTGGGGCGCTGGTGGGCGGTAGAAGCGCGGGTCGAACATGGCGACAAGCGCGGCCGCACCTTGGGCTTTCCTACCGCCAATATGCATCTGGGCGATTGTTTCGCCCCGGCCTTCGGCATTTATGCCGTACGTATCGCCATCATGGACAACGATGTTGAGGTGAGCCGCCATGACGGGGTGGCCAATTTCGGCATCCGGCCCATGTACCAGACCAAGGTGCCGCTGATGGAGGCGCACCTGTTTGATTTCGACGGCGATCTTTACGGAAAGCACCTGATGGTGGAGCTGATTTCCTGGATCAGGCCTGAGGTCAAATTCGACGGCGTGCCCGCGCTGGTGGCCCAGATGGGCAAGGATTGCGCGCGGGCGCGTGAGATACTGGCCCAGGCACCAAAGACCCCGAAGCTGGACGGTGAGACGCGACCGGCATAGCCGCTCAAATCGATCCTGCGGATCGATTTGAGCGTCGAACGCCGCGAGCTTGGGCGAGCGGCGGGAGACACGGGCGCTGGACTGCCCAATTGGGCGCTGTTAGAAGCGTTGCCCATGTCCAATCCCCCCGAAAAACCCGCAGAATCCCACGATTACCGGTCAACCCTGTTCCTGCCGGCCACCGAATTTCCCATGAAGGCCGGGCTGCCCGAAGCCGAGCCGAAATGGCTGGCGCGCTGGGCGGCGCTGGATCTCTACGGCAAGATCCGCACACGGGCGCGGGGCCGGCCGCTTTTCATTCTTCATGATGGTCCGATCTACGCCAATGGTGACATTCATTCGGGCACCGGCCTCAATCACATTCTGAAAGACTTTGTGGTGCGCTCCCAGGGCATGCTGGGCAAGGACGCGCCCTATGTGCCGGGCTGGGATTGCCATGGCCTTCCCATCGAATGGAAGGTGGAAGAAAAATTCCGCGCCGAGGGCAGGGCCAAGGACGACATTCCCAAGGATGTGCTGCGTCATGAATGCCGCCTCTTTGCCGGCCATTGGCTGAAGGTGCAGCGGGAACAGATTCAACGCCTGGGCCAGATCGGCGATTTCGAACGGCCTTACACCACCATGAATTTCAAGGCCGAGGCGGTGATCGCCCGCGAGGCGATGAAGTTTGTCGAGAACGGGCTTCTGTATCGTGGTTTCCGCCCGGTGATGTGGTCGCCGGTGGAAAAGACCGCGCTGGCCGACGCCGAGATCGAGTATCACGAGAAAACCTCACCCACCATTTATGTGAAGTTTCCGCTGGTGAACGCGCCAAAGGAACTGGCGCATACTTTCATCGTGATCTGGACGACCACGCCCTGGACCATTCCGGGCAACCGCGCCATCGCTTTCTCGCCGGATATTTCCTATGGCCTGTACCAGATCGCCGATGCGGCCGAGGAATCTCTGGCGCGGGCGGGCGAAAATCTGCTGTTGGCGGATACGCTGGCCGAACAGGTGGCCAAGCACGCCAAGATGATGCTCAGCCGCGTGCGCACGGTGGAGACGCAAGAATTAAAGTCGCTGGTGGCGGCGCATCCCCTCCGCAGCCAGGGCTATACCTTCGACGTTCCGGTCTTGCCCGCCGCTTTCGTGACGTCTGATACCGGTACCGGCTTTGTCCACAACGCGCCGGGACATGGCGAAGATGACTTTGAACTTCTGGTGGGCGCGGACAAGGATTATCCCGCGAAAAATCCCGATGCCTTCGCACTGGTGCAGCCGGATGGCTCTTATGCCCCGAACGTGCCGCTGTTCGCCGGCAAGCGCATCCTGACGCCGGAAGGCAAGGACGGTGACGCCAATGGCGCAGTGATCAAGGAGTTGATCGCCCATGGCAAGTTGCTCGCCAAGGGCACGCTGCGCCATTCCTATCCGCACAGCTGGCGCTCGAAAGCGCCGGTGATTTTCCGCGCCACGCCGCAATGGTTTGTGGCGATCGACAAGCCGTTCCTGAACGGCAAGACGCTGCGCGAACTGGCGCTGAAGGGTATTGGCGAAACCACCTGGTATCCGCCGCGCGGCGCCAACCGCATCGGCTCGATGGTGGAAGGCAGGCCCGACTGGGTGCTGTCGCGCCAGCGCGCCTGGGGCGTGCCGCTGGCGATCTTTGTCGAAAAG
>CAIXUE010000257.1 GCA_903922545.1 uncultured Alphaproteobacteria bacterium
ATTTGACGATTACAATTTCACCAAGCTGAACATCCCGCCCAACCATCCCGCCCGCCAGATGCAGGACACTTTCTATATGTCCGGTGGTGAGGTCGGGAAGGAAGCGAACGTCCTTCGCACCCACACCTCGCCGGTGCAGGTGCGCACCATGCTGAACAACAAGCCTCCCATCCGCATCATTTCGCCGGGCCGCACCTATCGCGTGGATTCCGACGCCACCCATTCGCCCATGTTCCACCAGGTCGAAGCGCTGGTGGTGGATGAGGGCATTCACCTGGGCCACCTGAAATGGACGGTGGAAGAATTCTGCAAGGCGTTTTTCGAGATCGATAAAATCGAATTGCGTGCCCGCCCCAGCTTTTTCCCCTTCACCGAACCGTCGCTGGAATGGGACATGCGCTGCGACCGCAGCGTGCCTGGCCAGATCAAATTCGGCACCGGCAATGACTGGCTGGAACTGGGCGGCAGCGGCATGGTGCATCCGCGTGTGCTGGCCAATTGCGGCATTGATCCGTTCCGCTATCAGGGCTTTGCCTTTGGCTTTGGCCTGGACCGCATGGCCATGCTGAAATATGCCATTCCCGATATTCGCAGCTTCTTTGAATCCGACCTGCGCTGGCTGAAGCATTACGGTTTTGCCGCGCTGGATATCCCGACGCTTGACGGTGGGCTCAGCAAATGAAGTTCACGCTGTCCTGGCTGAAGGATCATCTGGAGACCGATGCCGGCGCCCAGACCATTGGTGACAAGCTCACTTCCATCGGACTGGAAGTGGAAAGCATCAGCGATGCGGGGGCGGCGCTGAAGGATTTCATCGTTGGCGAAGTGCTGACGGCGGAAAAACATCCCAATGCCGACAAGCTGCGCCTTTGCACCGTCAATGCCGGTGAAGGTTCGCCGCTGCAGATCGTCTGTGGCGCGCCCAATGCCCGGGCCGGCATCAAGGTGGTGCTGGCGCGGCCCGGCACGGTCATTCCCGCCAGTGGCGAAGCCCTGAAGATCGGCACCATTCGCGGCGTGGAATCGCGCGGCATGATGTGTTCGGCGCGCGAACTGCTGCTGGGCGAAGATCATGACGGCATTATCGAACTGTCCGCCGATGCGGTGGTGGGCGGGCCCGCCGCTGCCGCGCTGAATATCGTTTCCGATCCGGTGATCGATGTTTCCATCACCCCCAATCGCGGCGATGCCGCGTCAGTGTGGGGCATTGCCCGCGATCTGGCGGCGGCGGGACTGGGCACGCTGAAAAGCGAAAAGATTTTGCCGGTGGCGGGCAAGTTCCCCTCACCCAAAAAAATCACGCTGGATTTTTCGCCCGAGAATAAAGACGCGTGTCCGATTTTCGCCGGCCGGCTGATCCGCGGCGTCAAGAGCGGCCCCGCCCCCAAATGGGTGCAGGACCGGTTCAAAGCCGTCGGCATGAAATCCATTTCCGCGCTGGTCGATGCCACCAATTTCGTAGCGCAGGACCGAGGCCGGCCGCTGCATGTGTTCGATGCCGACAAACTGTCGGGCAATCTGCATGCGCGCATGGCCAATGAACACGAACAGGTGCTGGCGCTGGATGAAAAGACCTATGTGCTGGATAAGGATACCATCGTCATTGCCGATGACAGTTTTGCGCGCGGCATTGCCGGCATCATGGGCGGCATGGACACCGGCAGTTTTGCCGATACCCAGAATGTCTTTATCGAATCCGCCTGGTTTGATCCGATCCGTATTGCGCGGGCGGGCCGCAAATACGGCATCATTTCCGATGCGCGTTATCGTTTTGAGCGCGGCGTCGATCCAGAATTTGTGCTGCCGGGGCTGGAGCTGGTCACCCGCCTGATTTTGGAATGGTGCGGCGGCGAGGCTTCGGATGTGGTGATCGCGGGCGCGCTGCCGCCGCCGCACAAGCATATCGAGTTCGATACCACGCTGGTCGAAACGCTGGGCGGCATTCGGGTGCCCAAAGCCGAGATCATTTCCATTCTGGAAAGTCTGGGCTTCACGGTGGCGCAGCACGCCACGCTGCATGTGACGCCGCCAAGCTGGCGGCGCGACATTGATGGCCCCGCCGACCTGGTGGAAGAAGTGGTGCGGATTCATGGGCTGGCGGATGTGCCGTCGGTGGCGCTGCCGCGTCACGCCGCCATTGCCAAGCCGGTGCTGAATGCCGGACAGCGCCGCGCCCGCACGGTGCGCCGGGCGCTGGCGGCGCGCGGCTTTAATGAATGTGTGAGCTTTTCCTTCATCGCCCGCGACACCGCCAAACTGTTCGGCGGCGGCGATGAGGCGCGGCAGTTGGCCAATCCCATTGCGTCTGATCTGGACGCCATGCGGCCTTCGCTGTTGCCGTCTTTGCTGGCGGCGGCATCGCGCAATGCGTCGCGCGGCTTTTCGGATTTGAACCTGTTTGAAATCGGCGCAGCTTTCCAAAGCGGCATGCCCGGCGCGCAGACCACCAACGCCGCCGGACTGATCATGGGATCGGGCGCGCGCGACTGGAGCAAATCGGGTCATGCCGCCGATGCCTATGACGCCAAGGGCGCGATGCTGGCGGCGCTGGAAGCGGCGATGGGTTCACCCATGTCTGCGCCCATCACCACCAACGCGCCGGGCTGGTATCATCCGGGCCGCAGCGGCGTGATCGCGCTGGGGCCAAAACAGATCGCGCATTTCGGCGAACTGCATCCCAAAATTCTGGCAGCTTTCGATATCAAGGTGCCGGCGGCGGCGTTTGAAATCATTCTGGATGCGTTGCCGGAAGCCAAAGCCAAGAACAAGGCGATGTTCTCAGCCTCGCCGTTCCAGGCGATTGAGCGGGATTTTGCGTTTGTGGTGGATCGCGGTGTGGCGGCGGGCGATCTGATCCGGGCGCTGAAAAATGCCGAGCGCAATCTGATCGATTCCATTTCGGTGTTCGATGTCTATGAAGGCAAGGGCGTGCCGGAGGGCAAAAAATCCATCGCCATCGCGGTGCGCCTGCAGCCCAAGGACAAGACCCTGACCGATGCCGAGATTGAAGCGGTAACGCAAAAGATCGTGGCGGCGGCGTTGAAGCTGGGCGCCAGTTTACGCAGCTAATTCAAGAACTTCGCCCGCATTATTGGGGTTTTGGCGGCTCGCTCGAGGCAAACTCGAGCAGCTTGGGGGCGGCGCCGATTTCGCGGGCGAGTTTTTCAAATTCGGCCCGGGCGGGCGGGTTGGATTTGTGATGCCGCTCGGCAAAAATGAATTCATTCTTGAGAGAATGTTCCAGGCCGGTGAGTTCGGTCACCCGCACCTTGTAGCCATGCGCCTCCAGAAATAATCCGCGCAGCACATTGGTGGCATGGGCACCGAATTCGCGGCGCTGAATGGGATGGCGCCAAAGCTGGTGCAGGTCATTTTTGGATTTTTCCAGGTCGCGCGCCAGTTCAGCCTGGCAGCAGGGCACCAGGGCGACATATTTGGCGTTGTGGCGCAGCGCAAAGAGAATGGCGTCGTCGGTGGCGGTGTCACAAGCGTGCAAGGCGGTGACGATATCGACTGCGCCGATGGCGGCGTCAGCGATCTTGCCTTCGACAAATTCCATGCGGGTGAAGTTGCTTTCGGCCGCAATTTTTTTGGCCGTGGCGATAAGATCGGCACGCGCTTCCACGGCGATGACTTTGCCTCGGCCAGCAGGCGCGAAATAAAGATCATAGAGAATAAAACCCAGATAGGATTTGCCCGCGCCCAGATCGGCCAGCACGGGCTGATCCTTTTCCTTCAGGCATTCGTCGATCGCCGGCTTTATCAGCTGGGCTAGATGCTGGACCTGTTTGAGTTTGCGGCGCGAATCCGCATTCAGCCCGCCATTGTGGGTGAGGATATGCAGCGCTTTCAGCAGCGCCTGCGACTGGCCGGGCCAGAGGTCTGCGATGTTTTCTTTTTGAATGGTCGCGCGGCCGGACGGAAAACCGCTCCCCACTTTTCCTGGCCGACGCTCCCTCATCGGAAATACTGCAGCGGGTGGGTGACGCCGTAATAATAATTGTAGGCGCGCACGGCCCAGTAATTCATGCTGGCCCACTCGGCGGGCGGGGTGAGATTGTCCCATTCCGGCGAAAGATGTTTGGCGATCTGGCCCGCCATGTAGATGCGGCGGCGGCCCTGCCAGTAATGCAGGAAACTGTCTTTGACCTCGGCGACCGGAATTTTGTTCAGGCGCAAGACCTCGCTGAGAGCGAATTGTTCGATGGCCGGAAATTTCTTGGCCCGGCCGATCAGGGCGTCAATCATCGCCAGCACATCATCGAACAAGGGCGCATGTTCAGGCCGCACACCGATAAGGCCGCTGTTGAACATCACGCTGCCCCAGACGTCGTAACGGTAATCGCCCAGATGCGGCAGCAGGCAGCGAAAGCCTGACAGCGGCGGATAGGGGTTTTTCTTTTCAAAGGCGTTCATCACCACGTGACCCTCCAGCTTGGCGCTGACTTCGGCATGAAAGCCGGGGCGGATGATGGAATCGGAATCCAGGAAACAGACCGGACCGGCAAACCGCGCCAGGGCGTGACGCACCACTTCGGGTTTGATGCGATGGTAATAAAGCCCCTGCCCCGACCAGGGCGCGATGTTGGCGGCGACGTCCACCACCGTCACCGGCCATTTGTGATAGGCGGCAGGGCTGTCAGTATAGATGGCGATCGGGGCACCCTGCCCCGCCAGTTCCGTCTTCAGGGATATCAGGCTGTATTTCAGCTCGGCCCGGTAGCGGGCATGACCGCCATAATCCAGATAAACATAGGTCTGCATGGCGTCTTATAGCCTGTCCTGACCACCGGAACAGACCGTCCAAAACGCCTGTTTACCGGGGGTTTGCCGCCTGCTAGACCCCCCGGCAAATGGCTGTGTTTTCCCAAATCCGCAATTTTTCCATTGTCGCCCATATCGACCATGGCAAATCGACCCTGGCCGACCGGCTGATCCAGACCACCGGCACCGTGGCCACCCGGGACATGAAAGAGCAGATCCTGGATTCGATGGATATCGAACGGGAGCGCGGCATCACCATCAAGGCCCAGACTGTGCGGCTGGAATACAAGGCTGAGGACGGCAAGACCTACATCCTGAACCTGATGGACACGCCCGGCCATGTGGACTTTGGCTATGAAGTGTCGCGATGCCTGGCCGCCTGCGAGGGCGCGCTGCTGGTGGTCGATGCCAGCCAGGGCGTGGAAGCCCAGACCCTGGCCAATGTCTATCAGGCGATTGATGCCGGGCTGGAGATCGTGCCGGTTCTGAACAAGATCGACCTTCCCGCCGCCGAGCCGGACCGGGTGAAGCAGCAAATCGAAGACGTGATCGGGATTGACGCCAGTGAGGCGATTCCCATCAGCGCCAAGACGGGCCTGAACATCGAGGCGGTGCTGGAAGCGGTGGTGACGCGGTTGCCGGCGCCCAAGGGCGAACTGGACGCGCCATTGAAAGCGTTGCTGATCGATTCTTATTACGACGCCTATCTGGGCGTGGTGGTGCTGGTGCGC
>CAIXUE010000258.1 GCA_903922545.1 uncultured Alphaproteobacteria bacterium
CCGCAGGCGAAGCCAGCTATCGCGCCTTTTTCGATCATGCGGTGGAAGGCATTTTCCGCACCACCCCCGATGGCCATTATCTGGCGGTCAACCAGGCGCTGGCGGAAATCTATGGCTATGTTTCGCCGGAAGATCTGATGTCACGCCTGACCGACATCGGCGCCCAGCTATATGTCGATAGCGGTCGCCGTGATGCCTTCCGCGCCCTGATGCAGGCCAATGACGTGGTGACGGACTTTGTGTCCGAAATTTACCAGCGTTCCGGCAAGCGGATCTGGATTTCGGAAAATGCCCGTGCGGTGCGCGACTGGTCGGGCGTGCTGCTCTGCTATGAAGGCACGGTCGAAGACGTCACCCAGAAATTCGAAGCCGAGCGCGCCCTGCGCGCGGCGCTGCGCCAGGCGGAACTGGCCAACCGGGCCAAGGCCGCCTTCCTGGCGGCGATGAGCCATGAACTGAAAACCCCGCTCAATGCCGTACTGGGCTTTTCCGAAATCATCCGGGATGAATTGCTGGGTCCGAACAACCAGCCCACCTATCGCGATTATGCCGGGGATATTCATTCCTCGGGCACGCGCCTGCTCGCGATCATCAACGATGTGCTGGATGTGTCGCGCCTGCAGGGCGGCCAGCTCACTATCGATATGCGCCTGACCGATGCGATCGACATCGCTGAACAGGCGGTCAGCCTGGCCCGCGCCGCCACCGGCGAAGAGCGGCGCATCACCCTGGATATCGCCAAAGGGCTGCCGGCCCTGCATGTGGACCAGAAGCGCATGGTCCAGGCGCTTGGCAATCTGGTCTCCAACGCCATCAAATTCACGCCCGATGACGGCCGCATTGTGATCAGTGCCAGACTGGATACCGGCGGCGGTGTCAGCTTTGCGGTGGAAGACACCGGCATCGGCATGGCGCAGGAAACCATCGCCGCGGCGCTGGAACCGTTCCGCCAATTGGATGGCTCGCTGGCCCGCAAATTCGAGGGCGCCGGACTGGGCCTTCCTATCGCCCGTGCGCTGACAGAATTGCATGGCGGATCGCTGGAAATCACCAGTGCGGTCGGGAAGGGCACCACGGCTATTATCAGCCTTCCAGACGCCCGCAGTCAGCGTCATGCGCTGAGCGCATAGTTTTTCAATTGAACCCCTCTGGTCTTCGCATCGCAAGCGCCGCTACGGCGTCCTCCCTTTGTGCGTGCTTTGCACGGAGGCGTGTCTTAGCAAGCTTTGGCTTCTGCGAAATTTGCTCTAAACAACCGTCATGACAAATTCCAAAGCTCTGGTGCTGTTTTCCGGCGGCCAGGATTCCACCATCTGCCTGGCCTGGGCGCTGGCGCGTTTCGACCATGTCGAGACTGTGGGTTTCGATTATGGCCAGCGTCATGCCAGCGAATTGGCCGCCCGGCCGCGCGTGCTGTCCGGGATCAGGGCCGGTTTTCCGGCATGGGCCGGCAAGCTGGGCGCAGATCATCTTTTGCCGCTGGATACACTCAAAGCCATTGGCGGCAGTGCGCTGACGGAAAAGATGGCGATCGAAATGGGGGAACATGGCTTGCCCAATACCTTTGTGCCGGGGCGCAATGTTATGTTCCTTACTGCCGCCGCCGCATTGGGCTATCGCCGCGACATCGCCGACCTGGTGGGCGGCATGTGCGAGACCGATTTTTCCGGTTATCCGGATTGCCGCGATGAAACCATACAGGCCACCGCCAAAGCGCTGTCGCTGGGCCTGGCGCGGCAGATAACCATCCATACGCCCCTGATGTGGATCGACAAGGCAGCGACCTGGGCCCTGGGCGAAGACCTGGGCGGCAAAACGCTGCGCGACCTGGTGCTGGAAGAAACCGTCACCTGTTACGAGGGGGATCGTTCGCACCGGCATGATTGGGGTTATGGCTGCGGTGTTTGTCCCTCCTGCAAATTGCGGTCGGACGGTTACGCCAAATTCCGTGCGACCCAGAAAACATGACCTATTCGGTGAAGGAGATTTTCTACACTTTGCAGGGCGAGGGTGCGCGCGCCGGCCGCGCTTCGGTGTTCCTCCGTTTTGCGGGCTGCAATCTGTGGACGGGACTTGAAAAAGACCGCGCCGCTGCGGTTTGCAAATTCTGCGACACGCAATTCACCGGCACCGATGGGGAGGGCGGCGGTAAATTCGAGAATTCGGCAAACCTTGCGCGTGCTGTAGCTGACAAATGGCCCGGCGGAGAAGGCAAGCCTTACGTTGTTTGCACGGGTGGGGAGCCGCTTTTGCAACTGGATGAGCCATTGATCGCGGCGCTGCATGACGCGGGCTTTGAGATTGCCATTGAAACCAATGGCACGCTGGAGCCGCCGCCCGGCATTGACTGGATCTGCGTCAGCCCCAAGGCGGCTTCGGAACAGATATTGAAACGCGGCGACGAACTGAAACTGGTTTACCCGCAAACCAACGGTTTGCCGGAAAAATATGCCGGCCAGGATTTTCGCAATTTTTTCCTGCAGCCGATGGACAGTCCGGCGCGCGAGGCCAACACCAAAGCCGCCATCGCTTATTGCATGGATCATCCGCAATGGCGGCTGTCACTTCAGACTCATAAAATGCTTGGAATTCCGTAAGTTCCAGCCATGCGGCCGGAACATGGCCGCATCTCTCAATTCCGCGTGGAATAAGAGAGGCGGATGGCCATATCAACCTCAGCAGTTGAGAGGGCTTTTTATGGAATCCTGGTATCCCGCGGCCATTCCCGCTTTCGTCGCGCTGTCGGTCATCGCCGCCAGCTTCTGGGTGGCGTATACCTAAAAGGCGGTAACGATCTTGGCCAGCTCGGGCCGGGGCCGTTCTTCCAGCGGCTCGGCCGCGGTGCCGATATAAATGAAACCGGCGACGCGCTCCCCCGCTTTCAAGCCAAGCTTTTCTTTCACCTTGGGATGATAGGCGTACCATTCGGTCAGCCAGTTGGCGACAAAGCCCAGAGAATGGGCTGCCACCAGAATATTCTGGCATACCGCACCGGCCGACAATTCCTGCTCCCATACCGGCACCTTGTGCAGTTCGCGGGCGGACGAGATCACCCCGATCACCACGGGCGCGCGCAGGAAACGGGCGCGTTCTTCCTCGATATGTTTGGGGCGCTCGCCTTCGGTCACCAGCACTTCGGCCAGGATGTCGCCAAAGCGCTTCCTGCCATTGCCTTCAAACACGATGAAGCGCCAGGGAAACAGTTTGCCGTGATCGGGCGCGCGGCTGCCGGCCCGTAAAATCTGGTTCAACTGCTTTTTGTTGGGGCCTGGCCTGGTCATCGCCTTGGCCGAGCCGGAGCGGCGGCTGAGCAAAAGATCAATTGCGTCCGGCGCGGGCCGGTTGAAGAGGCCTTGTTTGGGCTGGGACATGGGACGGGATTTTCCGGGTTGAAGGCGTGGGACGAGGGGCCATCTTAAAGGAAGAACCTTGGGAAATTCACGCTCTTCTGGGCGTTTGGAATTGTACATATTTTTATGGTAGAAGCGCCTCTTAATCAGGATTTCAAAAGCATGGCCATCACCCGCGAAAAACTTGCCAGTTGCGATCCCGTCTGGGAGCGTCTGCGCGCCGAGGGCGAAAGCATGGCCGAGCGCGAACCCGCGCTGGCCGGCTTTATCCATGCCACCTTGCTCAACCATGAGCGGCTGGAACATGCCCTCAGCTATCACCTGGCCCGCAAGCTGGGCGGCGAAGATTTAAGTCCCCTGGCCGTGCGCGAAACTTTTGAACAGGCCATCGCCGCTGACCCCGGCATCGGGGCGGCGCTGCGCGCCGATCTTTCAGCAACGCTGGACCGCGATCCGGCCTGTCATTCCTTTGCCGAGGCCTTTCTCTATTACAAAGGCTTTCACGCCCTTGAGGCCTACCGCATCGCGCACTGGCTCTGGCTGGAAGGCCGTACTGCCATGGCGCTGTTTTTCCAGAGTCGCATCTCGCAGCTTTTCGCGGTGGATATTCATCCCGCCGCAAAACTGGGCCGGGGCATCATGCTGGATCATGCCACCGGTGTGGTGATCGGCGAGACTTCGGTGGTGGATGATGATGTCTCCATCATGCAGGATGTGACACTGGGCGGCACCGGCAAGGAAAGCGGCGACCGTCATCCCAAGGTTCGCCGCGGCGTACTGATTTCGCTGGGCGCCAAGGTGCTGGGCAATATCGAGATCGGCGAATATAGCCGCGTTGGCGCGGGCAGTGTGGTTCTCAACTCCGTGCCTGCCGGCTGCACCGCGGTGGGAGTTCCCGCCAAGCTGATCAATTGCAAGGGCAGCGAGCGGCCGTCGCATGAAATGAACCATGTCATTGACGACAATACGGGCTGAAGCATAGCCGGGTTTTAGGTGTCCGCCGCCCCGGTTCTGCTTGACCGTTTCGCCCTGACATGCGACTTCAGGACTTGCATCGCCTTTGAGGATCCAATGACCCGCAGTGAAATCTGGCGTCTGGAAAAATATCTGCGCAACCTGTTCCGTCTCGACACCATCACCATTGTCGAGCGCCCCAAGCAGACGGATTCTGTTGAAGTCCAGGTCAATGGCGAATTTGTCGGCGTGCTGTTCAAGGATGAGGAAGACGGCGAAGTCTCCTATGCCTTCAACATGGCGATCCTGGATATCGATCTGCCCGAAGCGCCCGCCGGCCGTGGCTGAGGCCGCGCCCAACCTTTCATGAGCGTCCCCGCCTTGCTGGCTGTTGCAGGCATGGCGTTGGGCTTTGGGTTTTTCATTTTTCTGGTCTGGCGGCATTTGCCGCTGGCTCTCGCTACGGCGTTGGCGCCTTTGCCCGGCGCACTGTTTGCCTATGCGGTGCATCATCCGCCATTACCGGTTTACGGCTTCGGCGCCGGTGTGGCCGCGCTGGCCGTTGCCGGGGTATTGCGCGCGCGCATGACCGGCG